>JAZUJY010000210.1:0-2977 GCA_045643005.1 Oscillospiraceae bacterium
GGGTTGTGTGGTATAATTAGACTGTTGGTCAAAAAATTAGTTTTGTGAAAGAGGAGAGAGAAATATGGTTATTAAACCTAAGAACAGAGGTTTTATTTGTACTACTTCGCATCCGGATGGATGTGCGGAGGTAATTAACAGGGAGATAGAGTTTGCGAAAGAACACAGATCGGATGCGGGGTTTAAAAAAGTGCTGGTCATCGGTGCTTCGATGGGGTATGGTATGGCTGCGAGAATTGCGGCTGCATATTCATGCGGGGCAGATACTTTGGGCGTTATTTTTGATAAACCGGGTAATGAGAAAAGAACGGGAACTGCGGGATGGTACAATACTGCTGCGTTTGAAAAAAGAGCTCATGCTGACGGAAAATATGCAAAGACAGTGAATGGTGATGCTTTTTCAAAGGAGATAAAAGATCAGGTCATCAATATTATAAAAAGTGATCTTGGAAAAGTCGATGCAGTTATTTACAGTCTTGCTGCTCCGAAAAGAACGACTGCAGACGGTGCTGCATACAGTTCGGTTCTGAAGACAGTTGGAGAAGAATATACAAACAAGACTATCGACCTTAAAGATAATACCATAAAAGAAGTTACGGTTGATAAGGCAAGTGAGAAGGAAATCGAGGATACCGTAAAGGTTATGGGCGGAGAGGACTGGATGGACTGGATCGATGCCCTTTATGAAGCTGATGTCATTGAAAAGGACGCCGTAACATGTGCGTTTTCATATATAGGACCGGAACTTACATATCCGATGTACAGAGAAGGCTCTATAGGAAAGGCTAAGGAACATCTTTTTGATACTTCAAAAAAAATATCAGAAAAATACGGCGGCATAAAAGCATATATTTCTGTAAACAAGGCTCTGGTTACGCAGTCAAGTGCCGCTATTCCGGTCGTTCCGCTGTATATTTCAATTCTTTATAAAATAATGAAGAAAAACGGTGTTCATGAAGGCTGCATTGAACAGATGACAAGACTGTTTACAGACAAGCTTTCAAGATCATCCGCAAAAACCGATTCTGAAAATATGATCAGACTCGATGATCTTGAAATGAAAGAAAATATCCAGAAAGAAGTTCTCGAAATATGGAATGGAATTTCAACAGAAAATGTCAGAGAATGTGCTGACGTTGACGGTTACTGGAACGATTTTTTTGCACTGTTCGGATTTGGAATTGACGGGATCGATTACGAGAAGGACACAGATCCTGTTGTAAATATCGATTCTATAGAGCTTAACTGACAGGAGGGAATTTCTTGAAAAAAAACACTACAGACAACAATTCGTTTTTTTTCACTGTATTTACACTTGTATTTCCTATGGCAATGCAGAATCTTATCAACGTTGCCGTAAACGGTGCTGACGTTCTGATGCTCGGAAAGCTTGGTGACACGATGCTTGCCGGTTCATCACTTGCCGGTCAGATACAATATATCATGACACTTATTTTTTTCGGACTGACCTCCGGTTCATCTGTATTAGCCGCTCAGTACTGGGGAAAAGGAGATACCGGTACGATAGAAAAGATACTCGGGATAGCTCTTCGTTTTTCTCTTGTGACAGCAATAGTGTTTACGTTCTTTTCTTTTGCATTTCCTGTACAGTGCGTATCACTGTTTTCGACAGATAAGGCAGTAATAGAAGAGGGCGCGAAATATCTGAGGATACTGTCTGTATCCTATATCATGACATCTGTTACTATGATCTATCTGAACATAATGAGAAGTGTAGAACGTGTAATGATTTCGACATGTGTATATCTTACTTCACTTCTGTGCAATGTATTTTTCAACTGGGTCTTTATTTTCGGAAATCTCGGATGCAAAAAACTGGGCATATGCGGTGCGGCACTCGCGACCTGCATTGCGAGACTTGTCGAGCTTATAATAGTAATAGTATATTCAAAATTAAAGTCGACGCCGGTTCATTTCAGGCTCAGTTATCTGTTCAAAAAGGAAAAGATCCTTTTCGGGGACTTTTTAAAATATGCACTGCCTGTTACTTTAAATGAACTTGCCTGGGGTACAGGATGTGCCATGAACACACTTATTATCGGTCATCTCGGAGAAAGTGCAGCAGCTGCAAATTCCGTTGCGCAGGTAGTAAGACAGCTTGCGACAGTTGTCGCATTCGGAATTGCAAATGCAACGGCTATTATGATGGGAAAAGCAATGGGAGCAAATCAGACTGAAAAGGCTGAGGATTATTCAAGAAAATTTATAAAGCTTACAGTTGTCGTCGGTGCGGCAGCCGGACTTCTGGTACTTATAATCAGACCGTTTATCTTAAGGTTTGTAAATATCTCAGAACAGTCAGCCGAATATCTGAACATCCAGCTTCTGATAATGAGCTATTTTGTATGGGCACAGGCTTTCAATACAACGATGGTCGTAGGAGTATTCAGGGCAGGCGGAGATACAAAGTTCGGACTTATAATGGATATTTCGACTATGTGGGGATGTTCGATACTGTTTGGCGCTGTCTGTGCATTTGTTCTGAAACTGAGTGTTCCGGTCGTGTACGTTGTTATTATGAGCGATGAAGTAATAAAGATCGCTTTCAGTATTTTGCGATACAGATCAAAGAAATGGCTCAAAAATGTTACAAGGGATGATATCTGATTATGATGTTCAATATTGATAAAAGCGATACATAATAAAAAAATGCTGATTCTGTTTTGTACAGATCAGCTTTTTTGTTGATATAGTTTGAAAGTAATCACTAAAAAAACGTATGGAAAGCATAAATCTTATTGATATGGTATAACATTTGCAATATAGTATGATTAAGGAGGGATATAACAACACAGAGGATATCCCCCGCCTCTATAGGCAATGTCATCAACTTAAGAGATTTAACGTTGATTTTGAGCAAACTTTATTGAAGGATGAGATTTTACTTTCTCATTTTGGGGAATTTATCGTTTCATCAATTAACAAAATTTGCAAATTTTATGTTGCTTTTTTATAT
>JAZUJY010000211.1:0-11289 GCA_045643005.1 Oscillospiraceae bacterium
ACATGGCTACGATCCGACTTCCTATTTTTTCATATGAAATAATCTTACATAGAAAATCGGAAAATTTTCCGAATTTTCTGTAAAAGAAATTGAACATCAGATACGCAGCTCTCTGCTCTCTCTTTTCAGGGATCCTTTTTATAATATTTTTAAAAGAATATATCTGCTTATACATCCACAGATATCCGTTGTACAGTTCATCGGCTGTCATATTTGCCGGTTTGAAAACAACATTTGCTGTATTGTAAAGTGAAAGATCATCAGAAATTATTCGTCCGTCGGACTTCATCCTGTCATAAAGAACAGTTCCCGGATAAGGAGTCAGAATGTGAGATGTTACTGTTTCAATTTTATTTTTTACTATCCAGTCCAGAGTATTTTTGAATGTATCCTTATTATCACTGTCTAGACCGAATACAAAGCTTGCGTTTATCATTATTCCTCTGTCATGAATTGCCTTTACTGCTTTTTCATAATTGACTGTCTTATTCTGAACTTTATGTACATCTGAAACAGAATCCTGACTTATACTTTCAAATCCTATAAACAGTCCCTGACAGCCGCTTTCCTTCATAAGATCCAGCATATGTTCATCATATGCAGTATTTATCGATACAGCTGCATTCCATCTGACATGCAGTTCCTTAAGCCTGGAAAGAAATTCCCTTGTCCACACGGGATTTCCTGTAAAATTATCATCTATGATCATAATATGTTTTTTGCCAAGCATCCTTATCTCATCCAGAACTGAATCTATATCTCTGTTGACAAACTGCTGTTCGCTGCCGCTGTTATAACAAAAATCGCACTTAAAAGGACAGCCTCTGCTTGTATGGATAACATTGCAGTAAAGATATTCTGAAGATTTTACCATATCATATGCAGGGTTTCGAATTTCACAGGATTTCAACGGCTGTCTGCATCTGTATATTTTTTTTAGACGTTTGTTTTTGAAATCCTCCATAATATCAGGCCATGTTCCCTCGGCAGCACCTACTGAAAGTACATCGAACCATTCTTCCTTTATTGTATTCAAAGCTGTCGAAATATGTATTCCGCCGGCAACGACCACTGCGCCTTTTTCACGGTATTTTTCTGCTATCATAACAGCTCTCGGCAAAGCATCAACAGTAATCGAAATTCCTACAATATCCGGAACATCATCATAATCTATCGGAGCTATATTTTCGTTTTCTATTACTACCTTGTTCTCACCTCTCAAAATACCTGCTATCGTAAGAAGTCCGAGAGGAGGTGCCATGTGGAGTTTTATATCTGTATCCATCGGACGTTTGTTCATTTTCGGCTGAACCAATTTAACATAAGCCATTGTTTTTCTCCTTTTTTCCGATCTTTTTCAAAGCTCTGCTTTGAACTCACAGAGTCAATCCGCATAATCAGTTTCCGCTGCCTGCAGAGGTAGCAGATATCCTCTGTGTTGATATATATGTTTTTTGCACTGAATTACTTCAGTAAAGTACATATGTTATGTAACATATTAGTAATTATACCACAAACAGAATAAAAAATCAATACTTTTTTCGTGCATTTTACAAACTATGTAAAATCTGTTTTTATAATTCAAAATCCGTCATTTTGTTATTAAACACAACAGCACTATTTGATTTTACCTATCTGTTTTTTCTTTTCAACATAATTAATTGTTGAAAAGTTAAATACTTTTGTGTATAATACAAATTATAAAGATTTAGTGATAAATAAAAATGAAAGGGGTATTTTTCAAAGCAGATATCACGATGATCTTTAAATAATAAAAAAAGGAGAAGATACAGCATTTGTATCTGAAATGCATCATGAAAAAAATGAAGAAACTGATATCATTATTCCTGGCATCGGCACTCACCGTAAATATCATTGTTCCTGCAGGAATTCCGGTTTCCGGTTTTTCTCTGAAAGAATACAATGATATGTTGAACAAACTATTAACCGGAACAAATAATTACATTGATTCCAGGATAAACGACGACGGAAGCATCAAAGACAGCGACAGTATCTCTGATGCACTTGACATTATGTCCTCGGGATATTTGCTGGAAATAAATGAAAATGAGAAATTCATCGCTCTGAATGAACGGCTTGGACAATTGGAAGTTAAAAACACGGAAGAAAAAGCTGCTCTGGCTGCTGCTTTAAAAAATCCTGACTATCTTGAATCGGTTCTGGAAAATCAAAAGGAAAACAACGGATTTGGAAATGACACCGAAGATTCCAGCAGCATGAAAGCCACTCTTGCATTTCTGAACGCCGCAAATGAATGTTCTGCATATTATGATTATGCAGAGTATGCATGTGATTATATTATTTCACATGAAACCAAGGACGGCACATACGCATACGAATTAACCTCAGAACCTGACGATCTGCTTACTTCACAGGTAGTGTATGAACTGAGCAGATTTGCAAAAAATGATATCTCAGATGAGAAAAAAGCAAAGTTCAATGAAGCAAATGCCGTTTCAATCGATCATATCAGAAAAAACACATCAGATCTGTACGATGACAGTAATATAGAGCAGACACTGTATGATCTGCTGGCCATGGATGCTTATGACGAACAGATCGATGTCGGACATGTACTGGAAGCACTTTCAGATTCACAAAAATCAGACGGAAGCTTTGCAGAAAGCATTCATGTCACATCACTCGCCATACGTCTTATTGAGGGAATTCAGCATGGAAATCACGCAGTTATAACCGGAATAAAAGCATCGATCGACAAAACTGCCATTGTTACAAATGAACTCAATATCATAAATGCATCGATCGACTTGAGTTACATGTCATCATGCGACAAGGAACTTACTCTCAAAGCAGTTGCTATGAACGGTGACAAAAAAATATTTGATGACAGTAAGACGATCATACTCAAAAAGCCTGATGAATCGGATATACAAAATTCATCTGACGGTGAAATATGGTTTAATACAAACGCTGTATTCAAGCTGAATGAAAATGTCGACAACGGAATAAAATTATTTGCAGAGGTATATGACAGAGATCTTCTTCTTGGAAGAAGTGTTGTCTTTGAGATCAAGCTGACAAGCCGTGACCTTGCCAAAAACTCTCAGATCGACAAGTTTTATCTGGAACTTGACAAATACAGCACATTGTCCGGTGTACCATGCGATGTCTCTGCAAAAGGAAATCTTCTTTACACATCAAATACGGATATAAAGGCTGACATAAAAGCCACTGTATCAAAAGACGAAAAAATTATTTCTGAAAAAACTGTTACTGTTGATCTGAATACTGAAAATACTTTTGTCTCAGCTGATCTGTTCGATTATTCATTTGACAGCAAGGCGTCAGGCGAATATATTTTCAAGGCAGAATGCATCTATAACGGAAAATCCATCTTAAGTGACAGCAAATCATTTTTTGTAACAGATTCCAAGCTTGATCCTGAAAATGAAAAGCATTTTAATGTTTTATGGCTGAATCCTGTACTGAACAATGAATATGCTTATGCAGGACAAAGTACTGATATTTCTGTCAGAACTGATATGATCTATGAGTCTGACGAAGCATTTGACGGACAGCTGTATATTACTGCACAAAATGTAAAGGATAAAACAGTTATCGCAGAAAAAACTGCTGATATATCACTTGAACCCGTAAACACAGATGCTCTTCCGGAAGACGGAAAAATGCCGGAATATAAATCTGAAGAGCTTCTCTCATTAACACCTGACACAACAGGACAGATCATTATTACCGCAGAGCTTAAGGACAGTGAAGGCAATACTGTAACATCATCATCCAAAAATCTGACAGTGATAACAAAAGCTTTCAGTGATCTGATCCTCTACTCTGAAAAAGACGAATCAGGCAGCGCGGTAAATCTCCGCTGGAACGATATAAGCACTGAAAAGGAAAGATACAACTATCAGCTTACAAGAAGGAAAAAAGGTGAAATATGGGAATCACGTTCCATCTGGAACGAAACCGATCCTATCAAAGTTCTTAACGTATATCCTGCAGAACCATATCTTAAAGAATGGATGGAATCACCTCTGGAAGGATCCGAACTGACAGCAGGAATGGGAATATTTGATATTGATTCAGTACATATCGGCGAATTTAACGATGCGCCTTCCGATTTTATGTATGATTCAAAAGGTAATTTTAAATACGATGTTATCTTTTTCGGTTCATCTGACTGCAACTCAAATCACGATCTCAGTGATGAAGCCTACACCGAGACACAGAAATTTGTCGATGAAGGCAGAGGCGTCCTCTTCGGACATGATACACTGTGTGAAAATTTCGGACACACGAATTTCTGCAAATTTGAAGAACAGCTCGGAATACTTGTTATCAATGACACATCTCTGAATCCGTCAGAATCTGTTACAGTATTAAAATTCGGAACACTCACAAACTACCCATGGATAATCCGCGGAACACTTGAAGTTCCTAACTGCCATTCATACGGTCAGTATGTCGGAGGTACACTCGCTGCTGAAGAATGGATGACACTCAATGCAACAAAACTCACTCATTCAGATACACATTCACATTCAAACTTCTATCTCGTATCCAACAACAATCTCGCCATGATACAGACAGGTCACAGCAACGGCAGTGCAACAGATGACGAAAGAAAAGTACTCGCAAACACACTCTTCTATCTGTATCAGAGTGCACGCCGTACTACTGCGAAAGACACAACTTTCTATGATATAGACGCACCGGACATCCCTTCTGCTGATACTGAAACCGATGGAAAAAGTACATTTACAATAAATGCCTCATCAAAAGACAACAGCACAACTTATGAATACAGCATAATAGCAACTCCGTCATTCAGTGACGACAAAATTCCTGCATCCAATATCACAGAACACGAAACACTGAGCGGTCTTGCAGGATTTGTAGCAAAATTCAGTGACTCTGACAAGCCTGATATGACTCTCATCAAATATGATGAAAACGGAGAAAAGGTACAGGACATCATTGCTGCTGATGAAAACGGAAATGCTCTTATCACAATGCAGAGAGACGAAAAGAAAGACGGCAGATATATTCATCTTTTTGCAGTTGATAAAGCCAATAATGTAAGCAGTGAGATCATCATTGATACAAAAAATGCCGGATTGAAGGGTGATGTCAACGACGACGGTGTATTCAATGTCCTCGACATAGTACAATTAAAGAAATGGATACTCGCTGTTCCTGACACAAAGCTTTCAAATTCCAAAAATGCCGATCTTGACAAAAACGGAAAAATTAATATCATTGACTACTCAATGATGCTTCGTTTGCTTATTAATAACAACGCATAATCATTTATTAATCAGATATCCCGGGTCTCAAACCAGAGGCTCCGGGATATCTTTTTTTAAATTAAATTTTATTTGTTTTCATCCATAAAGTAAAAATATACATTTTCTGCATTTATCCAGCCGTAATGATCGTTGTCATCCGTGTCATTGCAGTCAAACCATGTTCCTTTATCAGTTGATACAGCTTTGTTTGCAGTAATGTGCCAGCCTTCCTCAAGCGGCCACTTGTCTGCTGATGCCTCAGATGTTTTTCCGTATATATAGTCATCTGTATATCCGCAAAGCTTACCGCCGCTGCTGCTTCTTGCCTCTCCTGTAAAACCGGAAGGAAGATCAAATTCTTTCATGAGACTTTCCTTTTTATCAGAATAGCTTTCGGAAGACGCATAAATGCTTTCAAGTGCATCGCTTATAAGGTCATATTCTTCTGATACATCTTCATCCATTTCGTTATAGTCAGTATTACGTATTCCGATAAAATATTTATTGCCTGAATAACCAAGCATTCTGTCAAGACCGGGACTTACATATTTTTTATTGTCCGATTCAAATACAAACTCAGTAACTGTTCCGTCATGACCTTTTTCATAAGCCTTTTTGGAAATCAGCCTGCCGCTGTCTATTACAAAATGGTTTTCCAGTGAAGCAGGAAATGTAAGTGCAAATCTTCCGTTTTCAAAAGTAACCTTAATTGATCCGTCTGTTTTTACCATCGCAGATGCGCCTGCTGTCTTTATGTCATCAGTGTACGGATATGGTTTATATATTTCTGCAGGTTCTGTTTCCTTAGGAGCTTCTGTATTTTTTTCCGATACAGCATCCTGTTTGTTTTCAGTAGAATGTTCCGGTTCTGCTTTTTCAGTGTCTGTTATTTTATCCGTAATATCCGATGTTTCTATTGAAGAAACCTCTGATGTTTCATCATCTGTCACAGCAGGTTTTACAGGATTATCATTGATCTTTCTAAAAACGCTGATTCCGACTGTCAGAAAAATCACTGCCGCAGCTGCAACTCCGCATATCGAAGTCCATGATATTTTTCTGGTTTTAACATTCTGAACCACCTGGGTATCAGCTTCGTCAACAAATTTCTCATTTACTTCGCCAAGGTCACGAAGAAGCTGCATAATTTTTTCATCATCTTTATTCATCTGAACCCTCCGTTCAATAAAGATTTTTTTCTTTTATATATTTTTTAAGATCCGCTCTGATCCTGAACAGAATAGATTTTAACGTTCCTTCAGGAATATTGTTTGCTTCTGAGATCTCCTTCAAAGATTTCATATAAAAATATCTCTGCATAAAATATATTCTTTTGTTCTTGTCAAGTCCTTCCAGGAACTCATTAAGTGCAGCTATTACCTCTTTTCTGTCAAGCCCTGCTTCAATATCAGATCCGGAGTCAATACACTCCGCAAGCTCATCAAGTGAAGCCGCAGTCTGTCCGTGATTTCTTTTTGCAGATGTCTTTTTTTCATACATATTAAGTGCCAGATTCCTCGTTATCTTCCCGATAAATGCTTTGAACAGAATCGGAACAGCCGGCGGAATCGCTTTCCATACCCTCAGAAAAGTCTCATTAACACACTCTTCCGTTTCACCAAAATCACCCAAAATATTATGCGCAATAGTCCTGCAGTAACTCCCATACTTCGCAGACGTTTCCATGATCGCACTCTCAGACCTGCTCATATATAAATTGATAATTTCCTTATCTTCCATTACTTTCCCCCTGATTTATAAGAAGCACATACTCCTTACATTATTATAGACCGAAGTCTCAAAAAAAGGTTTCATAAAAAAACACTATTTTATCTTACCACAAACTAAAAAAAAAATCAAATTCATTGCGAAGGTTCAGCGCAATCGCAACCCCCATGCATATGCGAAGGTGCAGGGCGACCGCAAAGCCCTGCAATCACCTAAGCGTTCCCATCAACTTACCCCTAAAAATCAAAAAAAAATTTTTTTCCCCAAACCCTATTGACAAATGATTATAACCGTTATATACTGTATATATAACACATAAACAGTTCAAAACAAAGGAGGCATTAAATTGAAAATCTACCAAAACTCAACCGAACCCATCTACAAACAAATATCAGCCCAGCTGAAAGAACAGATCCTCACCGGAAAACTAAAAGCCGGAGACCCTCTCCCTTCAATAAGACTCCTCGCCCAGGACCTGAAAATCAGCGTCATAACCACAATGAAAGCTTATGAAGAACTCACCGCCGAAGGTCTGGTCACAGCATCAAAAGGAAAAGGCTATTTCGTAAACGCACAGGATGAAAAAATGCTCACCGAACAGCACATGCGTCAGCTTGAACAAAACCTTTCCGATGCCATCTATTCCGCAAAAATTGCCGGCATCGGACTTGAAGAAACAGAACAAATTCTTGAAGCACTTTGGAATATGGAAGAATAAAAGGAGTTATATAAATGAAAAATGTAATAGAAATAAAAAACATAACAAAAAAATATAAAAATTTCAAGCTTGGCGAAATAAACGCTGAAATCCCATGCGGATTTGCAACAGCTCTCATCGGTGCCAACGGTGCCGGAAAAACAACACTGATCGACATCCTGTGCGGTGTTACGGCAAAAAACAGCGGTGAAGCCGTATATTTTGAAAACATGACCAACATCGACGACCCTGTTCTCAGAAACAAAATCGGCTACACATCATCAGCAGATTTCTTCCCGGCTGACTGGAATCTGAAAAAAATATCAAATTCAATGGAGCTTGCCTTTGATAACTTCAGCAAAGAAAAATTCAAGGAAATGTGCAGACGCTTCAAGCTGGAGGATCCTGACAGTAAAAAGCAAAAGAAACTTTTTCAGATGTCAGACGGAAACAAAATGAGAGCCTGTCTTGCAGCAATTCTAGCCAGAAACACTGATCTTCTTGTACTCGATGAACCTGCATCATCCCTCGATCCTCTGGCACGTGACCTTCTGTGTGACCTCTTCAGGGAATATCTCGCTGAACGTGACGGCGAACGCTCAATTCTTTTCTCAACTCACAACATTGCAGATATGGAATTTGTAACAGACTACACCGTTTTTATGTCAAACGGAAAAGTTATCGAACAGGGATTTGTTGAAGATCTCAAACAAAAATACATCCTTGTTCACGGAGATATTGAAAACGCCGAGGCTGCCAAACCTTATATGATATCTGCTTCATGCGGAAGAACAAGTTTTGATGGAATCGCATATGCAAAAAATTCAGAAGAATTAAAATGCTGTGATGCAGCAATCGAAATGCCGTCTCTCCAACAGCTTAGTGTCGGAATATTAAAGAAAGAAGATGATGAAAATGAAAAATATAAACAACATTTATTCCATGTCAAAGGCTCTAAAGATATATAATATTACCAGTATTCCAAAAACAACTGCTTATCTGTGTATTTTCAATCTGTTGACATACTTTATCCTGACTCTGATTATTCACACTTCTGCAGAATCTCAATCAGAATCGCAAAATCTCCTGATGATAGTAATTCTTTCAACCACTCCATTACTTATGCTGTCAAATTTATTTTCAAAAGTTATGCAGGGAAACAAATATATCAGATCACTCCCAAATGACTTTGAAATCTTCAAAAAAGCAAAATATGCCATTACACTTTCTGTTATCCTGTCTCAGATCATTTTTTCCATGATAATATGCACTGTAAATATAATAAATCCTTCTATGGATTACGGAATACAATCATGCATCTCAATAACATTATTTTCACTTGTCGGATCAGGAGTATTAATTATTTTTCAAATATTTAAAAATACAGCAGCACAGCTAATTGCCTTCTTTATTTTACTTCTTTTTTCATTTGCAGGATTTATAGTAGTACCCCTAAACGACGGAAAACTTGGAATAATTCAGATAGCAGCCGGAATAACCGCAGTAATTCTCATCCCGTTGTCAACAAAAATAATGTTAAATGACTATAAAAAGAAATACTGGAAAAATTAATGGAGGCACAACTATGAAAAACAATGATTATTTAAAATCAGTTAAACTATATCTTACCGGAGCATCAAAATCATGTGTACTGACCGGATTAATCTTTACTCTGATTCCTATAGCATTTGCTTTATTTCAAAAGTCAACAGCTATCTTTTTTGAATATTTTGGCATTTTTATCATAATAGGAGATATTGATCAAAAAATAATCTCCTGCAAATTTTATAATTCATCAAGCCGAGGAAAACAGCTTTTTACATCTGTTCCTGTTTTTACAACACTTAGTATGATCATTATAAGCAGTATTTTCTTATTTACTGTATACGGTTTTGTCTTTGGTTTGGAAATAACAAAAAATTTTATATTTATTACGTCTTTTTTGAGTGCCTTATCTTTGATATCCATCATTATTCTAAGAAAAACTAATGTTTTTCTTTTCTCAATAGTATTTCTTTTTTCACTTATATTTTTGCAGCGAATAATGGACGACATCATTGTTTCTCTTGATTTTCTTTCAAAGATCTCATTTTCAGCTTCTGTGCTGACATACATACTGTTAATGGCAGCAGGTACACTGATTTCATTAAAAATACTTGAAAGAATCTGGAAAAAGAATGAACGAGTTAAGATAGAAAAAGCACCTTTGGTCTATTGGCAAAAAAACGAAGTATAAAACATAAAAATGCCTGTGTGATCAAGAACGCACAGGCACTTTTTATGTTTTATCAGCAATACATTCTCTTAAGCTTCAGCAGATCAAAAATATTGACCTTTCCGTCCTTATTTACATCAGCTGCTTCCTTTTGTTTTTCTGTCATTTCCGTATTACCGAAATTTGAAATATAATTCTCAAGTTCAAAAATATCTGAAACTGTTACCTTATTATCACCATCTAAGTCTCCTTTTATTTCCTGTCCGCAAATATCACATTTCCAGCCTTCTTCTGTTTCATGATAATCATGACCCAAAGCAGGTTCATATGTATCAGTCCAGCAATCACCGCATGATTCACAAATATGTTCAGTATATCCGTCGTTCTCACATGCAGGAGCTGTAATTTTTTCTGAATATTTGTGACCTTCTGCCGGAATAATTTCAGTATATGCAGCACCGCATGAGCATTGATATTTTTTCAGACCGTCTCTTGTACATGATGAAGCAGTAATAATTTTTTCTGTATAACTATGCGGTTTCTTTTCAACATAGCTGTCACAATAAGCATACCCGCAAACAGAACATCTGTGCTCTGTATATCCGTCATGTGAACATGTGGCCTCTGTTTTGCTTTCCTTAAATAAATGACCTGCTGCCGGAGTAACCATCGTATATGATTCTCCGCACTCGCATGTATACTTTTTCAGTCCGTCTGACATACATGCTGCCTTTATCACTACTGTTTCTGTATACTTGTGCTCATGCTTTGCCTCTGTCAGCTTTTCTGTATACTTATCACGGTATGATGCTCCGCAGACTGAACATTTGTGTTCGGTATACCCTTTTTCCTCTGTTGTCGGTTTTACAACAGTATCTGCATATTTGTGTCCGGATGCAGGGATTATCTGTGTATATGAGTCTCCGCATTCACATGTATACTTTTTCAGTCCGTCTGACGTACATGTTGCTTTAGTTACTACTGTTTCTGTATACTTATGCTCATGTTTCGTTACCGCAAGCTTATCTGTATAGGTATCACGGTACGATTCTCCGCAGACTGAACATTTGTGTTCGGTATACCCTTTTTCTTCTGTTGTCGGTTTTACAACAGTATCTTCGTATTTGTGTCCTGTTGCAGGGATTATCTGCGTATATGCTTCTCCGCATTCACATGTATACTTTTTCAGTCCGTCTGATATACATGATGCCTTTGTTACTACTGTTTCTGTATACTTATGCTCATGCTTTGCTTCTGTCAGCCTGTCTGTATATGTATCTCGATATGAAGCACCGCAGACTGTACACTTGTGTTCAGTGTAACCTTTTTCCTCTGTTGTCGGTTTTACTACAGTATCTTCA
>JAZUJY010000212.1:0-4342 GCA_045643005.1 Oscillospiraceae bacterium
TAAAGGCAAGGGCATTTGCAGAATTTGCAAAAAGATATGGAATTGAAAAACTGCTTGACTGTCTTGAACGAAATGAGAAAGCCGGGATAATCTATCATCGTGAAGGTATAATTGGAGATTATGATGATTTCGAAGATATGGAGGAGCTTATCAGTTTCATAATGAACGGAACAAGATGATCAAAATAACTTATTATTTTTCTTTTTATTGAATATAGTTTTAATTTGTGATATAATAAAAGAAAAACAAAAAAATAACAATATCTAAGACTATATGGAGGAAAAAAGAAAAAAATGAAAAAACACTTTTTATCTGTAGTAATTATCGCAGCAATGATTACCGGAATGATCATCCCCGAATCATATGATTTTATTTCCGGAGGAGTTTTACAGGTCGAGGCAACTGAAGAAAATTCAGTTGTGGCATCAGGAAAATGCGGAAAAAACGTAACATGGCAGTTTGACGATTCAGGTACTATTACGATTTCCGGCGTAGGCAGAATGTTTGATTATGAAGGATTAAATTTTTTACCATGGCGTGACCTTATCAACTCTGTTGTCAAAGTTGTTATTGAAGAGGGCGTAACAAGCATCGGAGACAATGCATTCACCTCTTTTGAAAAGTTGAAGGAAATAAGCATACCGGGTACGGTAAAAAGCATTGGAAGTTCTGCATTTGCCGATACAGGACTTACGTCTGTTGTAATTCCTGAAGGAGTCGAATGTATCAAATCAGGCGCATTTATTTTTTGTTTCTCTCTTGAAAACATAGAGACTCCTGAAAGTCTGACAAGCATTGGTGACAACATCTTTGAACAAACAAAATGGCTTAATAATTACAAGGATGAACATGAAAACGAAATGGTGATCCTTAACGGAATACTGATTGACGGCAGTCAGGCTTCAGGTGATGTTGTTATCCCTGACGGTGTTGTTAATATTGCAGACTATGCCTTTGAATTCTCAACTTCCATAAAAAGTATATCTATGCCAGAAAGTGTACGGACGATCGGAGAAAATGCATTTTACTCATGTATAAATTTAAACGATATAGCTTTATCAGAAAACATTGAAAGTATCGGATTATCAGCTTTTGATAAAACAGCATGGCTTGACAGCAGAAAAAAAGAAAATGATCTTATAATCGAAAACAGAGCGGTAATAAGTGCTACAGGCTGTACCGGAGATATGGTTCTGCCTGATGACATCAATTGTATTGCTGATTCCGCTTTTTATAACTGCAATAAACTGACGGGAATTTCAATTCCTGACAGCGTAAAAAGAATCGGAACACAAACATTTTACAACTGTTATAATCTCAAAAATATAAATCTTCCTTCTGAACTTACAGTAATAGGAAAACAAGCATTTTATAATTGTAATTCTATTACAAAACTCGGTATTCCAGACAATGTTAAAAGTATCGGTGAAGAAGCCTTTTATAAGTGTAAAAAGCTTGAAAAAATAACTCTTCCTGAAAATATTGAATCCATAGGATCATACGCCTTCGCTTATTGTTATGAGTTAGAAAACCTGTATATTCCGGAATATGTAAACCAAATAGGTGAAAACATTATTTTAGATGATTCAAAAATGTATAAAATTTCTGTTTCCAAAGCTAATCCATTCTATTGCGATGTTAACGGAGTACTGTTCAATGTTGATAAAACCATATTGATTGCATTCCCAAAATACAAAGAAGCAGAGTCATATATAATTCCGGAAAGTGTAACAACTATTGACAGCAAGGCATTCTCATGTTCATCCATTGAAGAATTAATAATTACTGAAAATGTTGATAATATCAGCAGCGATGCATTTATAAATTCACCTGACTTAATGAATTTTACAGTATCATCAAAAAATACAGCTTTTTGTGATATAAACGGTGTACTTTTTGATAAATCCTGTAAAACATTATTATCTTATCCTTCCGGCAGAACACAAAAGGAATATAATGTTCCTATAAATACAGAAACTCTCGGAGAATATGCATTCTATGCAGTTGATGGATTGTTTGATATCAATCTTCCGGAATGTATTTATACTATTAAAGATTATGCAATTTCTAAAGTCCGTTGTCTGACAGATATCACTATTCCTGAAAGATGCTCTGAAATTTATTCTTACGGTATATATAATAATCCTAATCTGAGTAAAATAGTATTTCTCAGCAAAGCGGAGAAAAAAGATTACCGTTTTGTTGATCTGAAAAATTGCACATTCTACGGCTATGAAGGCAGTTATGCAGAAAAACTCGCTGCAAATGAAAACTTATCATTTGTAGAACTTGAGTCATTGGATTCAGGATTCCATTTACGCGGAGATATAACATTTGACGGTGTTGTGAACAGTCAGGATCTCGCACTTATGATCAATTATCTTTTATGCAGAGATAATGCTCTGGCAAGAGGAGATATTATGACTGCTGATTTAAACAATGATGAAAAAGTCAATATAGTTGACCTTCTTTTACTCAAAGAGATTCTGGAATGAGTATTATTTAAAAAAGCAGAGGCGATTCGCAGAATCGTTTCCCGCTCAGTCGGAGATTGTACTCCGGCTGAACGGGAAGATAGAACCCGCCGCCTACAGAGGCGGGGATATGAAAAAATATAATGAGCAGATAGCGGATATAGCTTTATTGGGCGGTTCAGATTCTGATGAAAGAAATATAAACGGTTAGAGTGTATATTTTAAAATATGTTGACTCAGACGGGTGCTTATGATATAATAAGAGAGTTGTATAGAAAAATTCGTCAGTCAATAATGACGGATAAAGCAGCAGATATTCATCTGCTGTTTTATCCGCTTTTTTTTGGAGGAAAAAATGAAAAATAATGACTTTACAAGCGGCGCCATCCTGCCGAAGCTTCTTAAATTTATGCTGCCCGTGCTGTTTGCTATTTTTCTGCAGGCAACCTATGGTGCTGTCGATCTTCTTGTAGTTGGTCAATTCGGCTCAACAGCAGATGTTTCAGCAGTTTCCACCGGTTCTCAGATCATAACGACACTTACAAATCTGATAGTAAGCTTCTCTATGGGAATAACAGTAGTTGTAGGTCAGAGGATAGGGCAGAAGCGACCGGAGGATGCAGCCCAGACCATAGGTACCGGAATGATTATCTTTCTGATAACAGGACTTGTATTTACCGCATTAAGTGTTATCGGTGCACCAGGACTTGCGTGGATAATGCAGGCTCCGCAGGAGGCTTTTGAAATAACTTCAGATTATATACGAATTTGCGGCGGCGGATTTGTTGTAATAACTGCATATAATCTGCTCGGAAGTATATTCAGAGGACTTGGTGATTCCAGAACTCCTCTGATAGCAGTTGGAATAGCATGTGTATTCAATATTATAGGTGATCTTGTATTTGTTGCAGGATTTCATATGGGTGCTTCGGGTGCTGCTATCGCTACAGTTATGGCACAGCTTTTAAGTGTTATTATATCTTTTATAATTATAAGACATAAAGAGCTGCCTTTTGAATTTCATAAAAGCAATATTAAACTTAAAAAAAGTTTTGCAGCAGTGATCATCAGGATCGGTACACCAATTGCACTTCAGGATTTTCTTGTAGGAATCTCCTTCCTTGTCTTGCTTGCAATCGTAAACAAGATCAGTGTAACAGCTTCAGCCGGGGTAGGCGTTGCGCAAAAGGTGTGTACGTTTATTATGCTCGTTCCTATATCTTTCATGCAGGGAATGACAGCATTTGTAGCTCAGAATTACGGTGCCGGTCTTATGGCAAGAGCAAAAAAAGCATTAAAAACAGGTATTGCCATATCTTTCGCATTTGGAATAGTTATGTTTCTTATAGCATTTTTCCGCGGAGATCTTCTTGCAGGGATTTTTTCAAAAGATGCCGATACGATAACAGCTTCATGGGATTACCTTAAAGCGTATGCAATAGACTGTCTGATGACATGTTTTCTGTTTTGCTTTATAGGATATTTTAACGGTATCGAGAAAACAAAATTTGTCATGGTCCAGGGAATTTGCGGTGCTTTTGCAGTCAGAATACCTATTGCATTTATCATGCAGATAATAGGAAAGGGTTCACTTTTCCTTATCGGAATTTCCATTCCGTGTTCTACTCTTTTGCAGATCGTTATGTGTTTAGCTGCTTATTTTTATTTTAATAAAAATTCGGTTTCATATGACCTTAAAACAGATCAGCAGATAATATGCGAAGAACAAGAATTATAACAACACAGAGGATATCCCCCGCCTCTGCAGGCGGCGGGTTCTATCTGACCAAACAGTCGGAGTACAATCTCCGACTGAGCGGGAACCGATTCTACGAATCGCCTCTGCTTGTTAAAAGCAGAGCTTTGAA
>JAZUJY010000213.1:0-35400 GCA_045643005.1 Oscillospiraceae bacterium
GATATGGGCATCAAAATCAAATTTCTAATCGCCGGAAAAAAATAATCGTTATTATAACAACCCAGAGGATATCCCCCGCCTCTGCAGGCGGCGGGTTCTATCTGACCAAACAGTCGGAGTACAATCTCCGACTGAGCGGGAGCCGGTTCTACGAATCGCCTCTGCTTGTTAAAAGCAGAGCTTTGAAGGAAAACTCCCGATCGTATGCACTTGTTGCCGGAAAGACGAAAGTCACAGCAACTTATCATACCGATATTTACTTTACAAAGGATGAAAAGTTTAAAGAAAAGGCAAAAAAATGGCTCAGGACGAAGGACTTTGACTGGGATACAGAAAAGATATTTGTTGTTGTTCCGAAAAATAAAAACGACGAGCAGGAAGCACTTGATATTGAAAGAGAGATAACAGGTTTGCTGGGATTGTATTCGAGTTAAGGAAGGATGTTGCACCTACATTGTCCCTTAACTCATCCGTTGTCGCAGTAGTTATCGCCCCCTTGAAATGTGAAAGTTTCAAGCAGTTTTATGAAGAACTTCAGAATGTAGTGGATATCTGGAAAAATAGAAAATAATGGTTTCACAACGATGAAGAGGATATCATATGTATTATTACAACAGTAAAGTTAAAAAGGAGAAAATACAAATCAGATCTGCCAAAATCACCCCTGAACTGCTTTACACCGCAGAGCTTGGGGTTTTTGATATCAAGACCTGTTTCTTCCTTCATTTCACGGATAACAGCGTCTGTGAAGCTTTCATATGGTTCAACGTGTCCGCCCGGTAAGGTATACCCCTGCCAGTCGGACTTTTTTCTGTTCTGGAGAAGAATTTCATTTTCATGGTATATTAGACACAGATTTGTAAGTTCAACCGGTTCTGAACGATTCATGCAAACACCTCTTTTTTGAAAATTATCAAACGTTAATAATGATATCACAACAGAAAGCGGATGTCAAATGAATATTCGTCTCTTTAAAGACGGGTATTCGTTTTTTTTTTACAAATATTGAAATTCGAGATTGTAGAAAAAATAGAAAATTAGTCTGAATATCATGAATAAAAGATGCATTGTAGACAAAATAATTTATATTTGTTAAAATAAAATTATCAATTACAGCGTATTGTTGCTGCTGTAGTTAAAATTTATTATAGCCTGAAATACGGCAGACAGGAGAGAAAATGAAGGGGAATATTTTTAAAAGGACAGTGGCATTTACCAGTTCTCTGGCGATGCTGCTGACAAGTGGGGGATTTTCCCGGATGGAAAATTCAGTTCATGCAGACGGGGAGACACCGCCTCTTGTTATGTATGATGTAAACGGAAACGGAATAATTGAGGAAGGAGAGAAAGCGTACCGGATAATGTCGGCTGATGAACTGTACCGGTTCGCAGAGATGGTAAACGGGGGAGAAACGGGTCTGAATGCTTTTCTTGAAAATGATATTGTTGTAAATAATGATCTGATGAAAGAACTGGTAACTGTTTCCGGTGACGACGTTTTTTCAGTTACAGACGGATATAATGTCAGAGAATGGGTTCCTGTAGGGTGCGATGACTATACAGGTACTTTTGACGGTGCAGGGCATACTGTAAACGGATTGTTCTGTAAGGGCAGCGGCGAAAAACGGCTCAACGGCGGATTGTTTGCAAATGTCAGCGGTAATGTAAAAAATGTCGGAGTAAAGGACAGTTACTTTTTTAGCTTTGAGAACAGCGGCAGTATTTGCGGATATTTGAATCACGGAACGATCGAAAATTGTTTCAGCGTGGATAATATGGCTGCATCAAAAGGATATACAGGCGGTATTTGCGGTATAAATAACGGAATTGTAAACAGCTGCTATAATACAGGTACTGTATCCGGAGAAAACGGCGAAGGAGGCGTTTGCGGAAATAATCTGAATACTGTCATAAATTGTTATTTCCTTGATGAGATTGCCGGAAAAGGTACCGGCACCGGAGGCGGTGAAACATATCCTGTAAGTAAAGAGCAGCTCGAAAGCGGCAAAGTATGCTTTTGCCTTGAAAACGGTGCAGATGGAATATTTGACGAGATACTTCCGTTTGAGGAAGAATTTGAAGATATTGAAAGTGATGAAACGGAAGAAATAGAAATCATTGAAGGAGATGAACCCTGGGAAGAAATTTTCGAAGAGGAAACAGAGAAGATAGAAGAGGAAACAGAAGAACGTGTGGATGAAGAAATTATCGAGGAAGAGATAAACGAATCACTTTTGATAGAATTTATTGAACCTTTTGAATTTGAAGATTCTGAAAAAATTGAAGAGGAAATTACCGAACAGGAATATGAAATTTTTGAGGAAGAAGAAATTGAAGAGCCGGACGGAACAGACGATTATGAAGAGGAAACAGAGAGAGAAATTTCAGATGATGTAAAAAAATCATATCTCTGGCGTCAGAATATCGGTGAGGATCCGTTTCCTGTTCTTGACAGCACTCATCACGCTGTTTCAGTAGAAGATGAAATCTATGTAAATATCCATACATACAAAAACGGTTTCTGTACATCCTGTGACTGCTTTATGGAAGCTGAGGCTATAGCTGATATAAATGATATTGACGGAGACCTGGATACAGAAGAGATCGTTTATGAGATCTCAAATGCCGGTCAGCTTTACTGGTTTGCAGACATGGTAAACAAACAATCCGATTTTATAAAAGCAAATGCATTCCTTGCAGCTGATATTACCATAAATGAGGGCGTTCTGAATGAAAACAATGAACCAAACAACAAAGATTTCAGAGAATGGACTCCTATCGGTTTAATTCCTGCAGATCCGTATGCCGGGGTATTTGACGGGGCCGGCCATACTGTTAAAGGACTGTACTATGGAACTGGATCAAAATATTATGTCGGATTTTTTGGCAGAACTACCGGTACTGTAAAAAATCTTAACTTAACAGACAGCTATATACATGCCTCCAGAAATGTCGGAAGTATATGCGGATCTGTTGAAAATGGTTATGTTATAAACTGCCATAGCTATTGCGTTGTTATAGGTGATGAATATGACGGTATTATATGTGGCAGAAGTATCGGCAGCTGTTTTTCTGACTGTTCAAGTGAAGGCTGTATAAGAGGAAGTGTTATCGGAGGAATTTGTGGTCCGTGTGAGAATTCCGAATTCAGAAACTGTACAAATTCGGCGCAGATAGAAGGGTACAGTTCAGCAGGTATCAGCGGAAAAATAATAAACTGTATAATTGAAAACTGCGTCAATAACGGAATAATCAAAGGCCGTAATAATTTAGGCGGTATCTGCGGTTCAGTTGAAGAAGGCAGAATAGTGAACAGCATAAATAACGGAAATATAGAAGGTGATTCCAATATAGGCGGTATTTGTGGATTAAACAAAAAAACTGATGTTATAAACTGTGAAAACCATGGAATGATCACTTGTTTCGGTTATAATATAGGCGGTATCTGCGCCAGTGATGAAGACTGCTTAATAGAACGCTGCACAAATACCGGAAATATAATCGGTTCAACGTTCACCGGAGGTATCAGTGGAGAGAGTAACGGCAGTGAAAAAATAAGATTATGCAAGAATACCGGTAACGTGGAAGGAGCAGACCGAACCGGCGGAATTGTCGGAGACTTAAACAGAAAAATTGATACCTGCAGTAATTCAGGTGAGATAAATGGTAAGTCGTTTACAGGCGGCATTTGCGGCTCCGGTTACAATGAAATATTAAACTGCAGTAATGAAAACCATGTTTCAGGCAGTGATAATGTCGGTGGAATAGCCGGATATTCAAATAGTAAAATTGATACCTGCAGTAATTCAGGTGAGATAAATGGTAAGTCGTATATAGGCGGCATAGTTGGTTTCGGCATTGATGAAACAATAAACTGTAATAATAAAAACAGTGTTTCAGGAAGTAATACAGTCGGTGGAATTTCAGGGAATTCCATTGGTAAAATTGAAAACTGCTGCAATTCAGGTATAATAAACGCTGACAATACTGTTGGCGGTATCTGTGGTATTTCATCTAATGAAATAATTAATTGTATAAATGAAAATACAGTAAAAGGAAGTGGTTATGTCGGTGGTGTCTGCGGAAATAAATCAAGTAAAAGCCTGAAAAATTCCGGTAACACAGGAAACGTAACAGGAGAAGGAATGTATGTCGGCGGGTTATGCGGATTTTCAACGTGTACGATCTCTGAATGCTTTAATGAAGGTGCTGTTAACGGTTGGGGCGAATACAACGGTGGTTTGGTTGGTTATAACATTAATACCATTGAAAGATGCTTCAATAAAGGAAACATTGTATCTTCGAAAAATGCCGGCGGTATAGCATGCTATAACGTCGGTACTATAGAAAACAGCTATAACACAGGAAATTTTACAGCATCAGAAAATGCCGGAGGAATTGCATTAACTAATGCCGGAACTATAAAAAACTGCTTTGATACAGGAGAATCTGATTCAGAAGCATTTTCAGCCATAATCGTTAAAAATAATAGTAAAATAGAAAATTGTTATTATCTTGATTCAGTCGCAGAAGATGCAAACGCTGAAGCACTGAGTGCAGAACAGTTTAAGAGCGGTGAGGCGGCCTGTAAGCTGGGTCCTGCTTTCTATCAGAATATAGGAGAGGATGTACATCCTGTATTAGACTCAGATCACAGTGTTGTTTACAGTTCGTATCCTTGTCATGTGTATTACTCAAACAATGAATTTTCTGAAGAACAGCCTCATTCTGTAACAGTCATTCCTGAGATAAAAGCAGGCTGTGAAACAGAAGGTTGTATGGCATACAGATATTGCTCAGGTTGTAATAAATATTATAGTGATGAAGCATGTGAAAATGAGATAACAGACCTTGAAAAGTGGCTGTTAAACGAAGGAAAGACTGAAGCTTTGGGACATAAGCTTACCAAAACAGAAGAAGTAAAAGCATCCTGTGAAAAGGATGGAGCTAAAGCTTACTATACATGTGAAACATGTGGAAAAGTGTATGCAGATGAAGCACGTGAAAACGAGATAACAGACCTTGAAAAGTGGCTGTTAAACGAAGGAAAGACCGAAGCTTTTGGACATAAGCTTACCAAAACAGAAGAAGAAAAAGCATCCTGCGAAAAAGAAGGAACCAAGGCTTACTATACATGCGAAACATGCGGAAAAGTTTATGCAGATGAAGCATGCAAAAATGAGATAACAGACCTTGAAAAGTGGCTGTTAAACGAAGGAAAGACCGAAGCTTTTGGGCATAAGCTTGCCAAAACAGAAGAAGTAAAAGCATCCTGTGAAAAAGAAGGAACCAAGGCTTTCTATACATGTGAAACATGCGGAAAAATTTATGCAGATGAAGCATGTGAAAATGAGATAACAGACCTTGAAAAATGGCTGTTAAACGAAGGAAAAACAGCAGCATCAGGTCATAATTTTGTAAATGGTGTTTGTCAGAACGAAGGCTGCAAAGAAGTTTTACAGACTGAAAAAACAATCAGATTTGCTCCTTCTTCAGGCGGATACAAATATAACATGAAGTACGATATAAAAACCTATGACTGTGAGAATATCATCGGTGTCGGTATTACCTTCAGAAAAGCTCCTGCAGACGGAGCAAACGGTGCGGTTGTACTTGGCGAATATGCAGCGTCGGTATCCTTTGGCAAAGCAGATGTTAGCGACAGATATTTTGAGTTCAGATTTGATCAGGATTCATGCTGGTGCAAACCTGATACACTCAGGATATTTGACTACAATTCATATAGTCCGCTTGGCGAAATAGAAGAAATAGTATTTATTTACAATATAGAGCCTGAGATCAGTACACCTTCTTCAAACTCGGTCAGCATAACCTCAGAAAACGGCACATTCAGCATATCAGAATACTGCAAAACCCAAAAAATAGAGTCTGTTACTATAAATTTTGCAGATTATACATACGGCGGAAACGGTGCACTTGTTTTCGGAAACTGGGAGTCATCATATTCTTTTAACATGTCACGTGAAAACGGAACATCAGTTACGATCAGCGTTGACAATATCACTGATACTTTTAAGGTTTATAACTGGTACAATCTGAGTGATGTTATATCAGTAACCCTTAATTTTGTATAATAAAAAGCTTCAAAGCTCTGCTTTTAACAAGCAGAGGCGATTCGTAGAATCGGTTCCCGCTCAGTCGGAGATTGTACTCCGACTGTTTGGTCAGATATCCCCCGCCGCCTGCAGAGGCGGGGGATATCCTCTGTGTTGTTATATAGAAACAGAAAACCCAAAAAACTTTTTTTGAGCGGATACTGATAAAAAGCCCCTTGCAGAAATGACCTGCAAGGGGCTTTTCAAAGTTCTCACGAAAATTACGTAAATTTACACTTTGATGTGCTTGCTTTTTTTGTAATATTTGTTTTGCGTTGTTGTTACAGTCCCAGTGCTGCTCCGGCACAGATGCCGATAACAGCAGAGATGCAAATTATCAGGATGGGGTGACACTTTTTAAACGTCGGAACAAGCATCACTCCAAAAAGAACGAGTGAAACAATGAAAGCAGGATCTTTTAAAGCAGAGAAAGAAACACCTTCTGAAAAGAAAACTGTCTGACCCAGAGACAGAACAGCTGCTCCGATCATTCCGACAACTGCAGGCTTTAGTCCTGACATGCATCCGGATACTACTTTGTTTTCCTTGAATTTATCATAAAATCCTGCAACGAGAAGAATGACCAAAAATGAAGGAAGCACCACTCCGAGAGTAGCCGCAGCAGCTCCGGCGATTCCACCTGTTGTCATACCTATGTAAGTGGAAATATTTACAGCAAATGGTCCCGGTGTGCTTTCACTGACAGCGATAAAATTGATTATTTCCTCCTCTGTAGTCCATCCGTGCGAGACAGTTTCAGACTGAATAAGCGGAAGCATTGCATATCCGCCGCCAAATGTGAACAAGCCGATTTTAAAAAAGGTAAAGAACAGTTCAAGAAGTATCATTTTGCTCTCCTTTCGGCTGCAAATGATGCTGCAAGTCCAAACAGGGCGCATCCGATGATGACAAAGAGAACATTAATATTTAATAATGCTGTGAGAATAAATGAGGCAGCAATTATTATATACGAAACAGTGTTTTTCGGACATTTTCTGTACATAGACCAAAGTGCCTTGACTATAAGTGCCAGAACTCCGGAGCGGATTCCGAAGAAAGCATATTTTATGATTTTTACTGATTCAAATTTTTTTAAAACAAATGATATTATGGAAATGATCAGAAACGATGGAAGAACCACTCCGAGCGTAGAAAACAGTGCACCGAAAAAACCTCCGACTTTGTATCCGACAAATGTGGCAGCATTGATGGCTATCGGTCCCGGTGTTGATTCAGCTATTGCGACTATTTCAAGTATATCATCTTCGGTTATCCATTTTTTATTTTCAACGGTTTCCTTTTGTATCAAAGGGATCATCGCATATCCGCCGCCAAAAGTGAATGCACCGATTTTAAAAAAAGTCGTAAACAGCGAAATGTTCTTTTTTAATCTGCTTTCCGTTTTTTCATTTTCCAAATTCATTCTTCTCTCAAAAAAAAATTTTGATAATGTCTGCATCTGTGTTCGATTCGATAAAAATGCAATGAGTTAATTATATCATAAATGAGAGTAACTGTAAACATGAAAAAGTCGTTTCAGTAATAAATTCAAAAAACACTTTGCTAAACTGTCAGTGAATCGGCCTTTAGGACCGAAGATTTTACACAAATTTTACACATGGTTACTTCTATAATGTTTTCAAATCCTGTATAATTGAGGTATAGTGAAAAAAATATGCAGTTTTTCAAAGCTCTGCTTTTAACAAGCAGAGGCGGGGGATATCCTCTGTGTTGTTATACTGAAGTTTTTGAAAAGAAAACAATAATTTTTTAAGCATTTAGTACAAAAGGAAGTGACATACTATAATTTTCTGTATAGAAGATGATTCCGGAATAAGAGAGCTTATCATGTACACTCTGTCTGTTTCCGGATTTGAAACAAAAGGATTTCAGAATGCGGCGGATTTCTGGGATGAATTAAAGAGGATAAAACCGGAACTGATTCTACTTGATATTATGCTGCCGGATGAAGATGGGATCTCAGTATTGAAAAAACTGCGTCTCGATGTTAAGACTTCGGATATTCCGGTAATTTTAGCGTCAGCAAAAGGTCAGGAGTATGACAAGGTCATAGGTCTGGACATGGGTGCTGACGATTATCTTGCAAAACCGTTCGGGATGATGGAAATGGTGTCCCGTGTGCGTGCAGTACTGAGAAGAAGTGCTCCGCATGATACTAAGATCATAAAAAATAATGAAATTGTGATCGATGAGATCTGTCATAAGGTTTTTGTAAATGAAAAGGAAGTAGTTCTGACTCTGAAAGAGTTTGATTTGCTTGTTTTGCTGGTTCAAAATGACGGCAGGGTGTTTTCAAGAGACAAACTTCTTGAAAAAATATGGGGAATTGATTTTGCAGGAGAAACACGAACAGTCGATGTCCATATAGGAACGTTAAGGACCAAGCTCGGCGATTATGGAAACCATATCGAAACTATTCGCGGAGTCGGATACAGATTTGAGGCAAAGATATGAAAAAACAGATATTTCATTCTATTTGTCTCGCCGGTTTTACAGTTTTTATTGCCTCGTTTGTTCTGATAATGGGTGTATTGTACGGGTATTTTTCCGACAATCAGATGAAACAGCTGAGAGTGGAAACAGAGCTTGCTGCCAGAGCAGTAGAAAGACTTGGCGAAGAATACCTGAATTCTGTTTCCGACGGAGAATATCGCATTACTTATATTTCTGCGGATGGAACAGTGCTTTTTGACAACAGGGCTTCAAGCGGAATGATGGAAAATCATCTTGAACGTGAGGAAATTCAAAATGCGATAAAAAACGGTTTCGGAGAAAGTTCGAGATATTCCACTACGCTTACTGAAAGACAGCTTTACTGTGCACAGAAACTTAGTGACGATTCGATACTCAGATTTTCAGTTACACATTTGTCATGGTGGGCACTCATAATCAGTATGCTGCAGCCAATCATAATAGTAATATTCATCGCAGTTATGATAGCGTTGTTCCTTGCATACAGACTGTCAAAACGAATAGTAAAGCCTTTGAACGCACTTGATCTGGAGAAACCTGATCCGCAAAAGGGCTATGAAGAAATCACACCGCTGTTAAACAGGATAGCATCTCAGAAAAAACAGCTTCAGCTTCAGAAGGATGAACTTGACAGAAAGAAAAAGGAATTTGAAACTGCAACAAACGGGATGAGTGAAGGAATCATGCTTTTAAAAGAAACAGGAATGATCCTCAGTTTAAACAAGGCAGCAGCGAAAATTCTCGGATTATCAGATTTTTCAGTCGGAAAGGATCTGCTAATTTTCAACAGTTCAGATGAGCTCCGTGAACTGATAGAATCAGCTGCAAAAGGAAAACATACTGAAAAAACTATTCCTATCAACCAAAAAAATTATCAGATCAACGCAAGCCCGATAATTACAAACGATAAGGTTGAAGGTATAGCATTTATCATATTTGACATAACCGAAAAGGAAAAGGCAGAAAGAGCAAGAAGCGAGTTTACAGCAAATGTATCCCATGAGCTGAAAACCCCGCTTCAGAATATTTCCGGCTGTGCTGAACTGTTGTCGGGCGGAATGGTCAGAGATGAAGATGTACATGGTTTTGCCGAAAAGATCTATATGGAATCAAAGCGTATGATCACACTGATCGATGATATAATCAAACTGTCTCATCTTGATGAAAATGATGCTCCCTATACTTTTGAGGA
This sequence comes from Oscillospiraceae bacterium, assembly GCA_045643005.1. GTDB lineage: Bacteria > Bacillota > Clostridia > Oscillospirales > Ruminococcaceae > HUN007. The sequence continues at coordinate 9,802 of JAZUJY010000213.1, forward strand.
CGTTGACCTGTTTGAGAAAGCAAATCTGACACAGCGAAGCATGATGTCTGCTGCCCTGAAAAAAAATGTATCCTTGAAAGTAAACGGCGAAAGTACAGTCATAAAAGGAATACCGCAGCTTATCACAGAGATCATGTTCAATCTTTGCGATAATGCAATTAAGTATAACAGAGACGGTGGAAATGTGACAATAGATATTTATAAAAATAAAACTGATACAGTACTGTCGGTATCTGATAACGGAATAGGTATCTCTTTGGAGGATCAGGAGAGAATCTTTGAGCGTTTCTATCGTGTTGACAAAAGCCATTCAAAAAAGGTCGGAGGAACCGGACTTGGACTTTCCATAGTAAAGCATGCTGCAGCCATTCACCATGCAAAAATTGAAGTGGACAGTGAACCTGACAAAGGAACGAAAATTATGCTGATATTTCCGCAGAGTATAAAATGATTTTATTACATGTTTTTTTTACATGTTTTTTACATTTGAATGATAATTAAATTGATGTCCGTTTGTTATCCTTGTTTATAGTAAGGAGTGAATTTAACAAATGGACATTTTTAATATTCTTGATATGATCGGCGGACTTTGTCTGTTCCTGTTTGGAATGAATCTGATGGGACAGGCGCTTGAACGAAGAGCAGGAGGAAAACTGCATTCGTTTCTTTCAAAAATGACCACAAACAAAATGGCAGGTTTTATGACAGGATGCGGTGTTACTGCAGTTATACAAAGTTCATCGGCTACAACTGTTATGGTAGTCGGATTTGTAAACTCAGGTATCATGACGCTTCATCAGGCTGTAAACGTAATTATGGGTGCTAACGTCGGAACGACAATTACCGGATGGATCCTCTCACTTGGCGGAATCAGCGGAGACAGTTTACTGGTTCGTCTGCTTAAACCGACATCCTTTACACCTGTACTTGCACTTATAGGCATAATCTGTTATATGTTTTTGAAAAATGAAAAAAAGAAGGACACAGGCATGATCCTCCTGGGATTTGCTACACTGATGTTCGGAATGGAAGCCATGACAAATGCTGTTTCAGGACTTGGAGACATTCCGGCCTTCAGAAATCTTTTTGTTATGTTCCAGAATCCTTTGCTTGGACTTATTGCAGGTGCGCTTCTGACAGCAGTAATACAGTCAAGTTCCGCATCAGTCGGTATTCTTCAGGCACTTGCTGCAACAGGTGCAGTATCATACGAAGCAGCCATTCCGATAGTAATGGGCGATGCGATCGGTACCTGTGTAACAGCGATGCTTTCAAGCGTTGGTGCAAAACGAGATGCAAAACGTGCAGCAGTAGTTCATCTTTCCTTTAATATAATAGGTGCAGTGTTCTGGCTTATAGTATACTCAATAGTTCGAGCTGTTTTTTCACCTGCGATTCTTGGTGAATCAGCTTCACTGGTTGGTATAGCTGTTGTAAATACTGCATTTAAAGTACTTTCAACTGCACTTCTTTTACCGATGTCTTCTCTTCTTGAAAAGCTGGCAAACAAAATAGTTCCTGACGCAAACTCCAAAGAGGAAGACAACCGTCTTGATGAAAGACTTCTTGCAACTCCGCCTCTTGCAATTAAGCAGAGTGAGATAGTTGCTCTCGAAATGGCAGCAGCTGCTGCCGAGTCGATAAAAAGTGCTGTTTCTTCCGTGACAGGCTATTCGGCAAAAGAGGCAGAGAAAATTCGTGAAAAAGAATCAGCCTGTGACAAATATGAGGATATGCTCGGAACATATCTTGTAAAGATAGGATCCAAAAAACTTGGTGAAACAGAAAGCAAGTCAACGACGGCTCTTTTAAAAATGATCGGAGACTTTGAACGAATCTCTGACCATGCTGTCAATATTCTCGAATCAGCAGAAGAACTTAGAAACAAGAAACTTACATTGACTGAAGAGGCTCTCAGAGAATATGAAATAATTGCAAAAGCCGTAAATGAAGTAACCGAACTGTCGTTCAAGGCGTTTTCTGAACAGAGCATTGAAGCAGCTCAGAAGGTCGAACCACTTGAACAGGTTATTGACAAACTGAAGGAAGAACTTCGTACGAGACACATTCTGCGTATGCAGGATGGAAAATGTACAGCCGAAGTCGGATTTGTCTGGGCTGATCTTCTGACTAACTTTGAACGAGTAAGCGATCACTGTTCAAATATCGCAGGATGTATACTTGATTCGAGCCAAAGTAACATGAATCTTCACGAATGTCTGGACCAGTACAGAAAAACCAGCGACAGCTTCAACTCAATGTTCAGAAGCTATCAGGAAAAATATAGTGTTTTGTGATTTTGACAAAACAAAAATAAACTTAAAAATCATAGAAACGTTTAATTATACAGAATATGTTTTTAATCCTCCTCACTAAAAAATGAGGGGGATTTTTTTGTTTTTGATTGTTTTCCATAAATTTTTTTGCCTTTTTATCGTGATAATATATTTATAGAGCAATTATTGATAATTATTTATTATATTCTATTGCATAATATACAATAAAATGCTATAATAAATATGTCATTAATTTGTTTAAATGGCGAAATGTAAAAATATTAGATATGGAAATATAACAACACAGAGGATATCCCCCGCCTCTATAGGCGGCGGGGTCTATTCTCTCGTTCAGTAGGAGTTCAATCTCCTACTGAACGAAAGCAATTCTTCGAATTGCCTCTGCTTGTTAAAAGCAGAGCTTTGAATTTGTATATTTCGAGAGGAGAATCATATGGAAGGTTTAGATCCAAAAAACGGCGGTGCGCAAAACAATGAATATCAGAAGTATTTTGATATTATGAACAATTTAAATAAAAAAAATGCACCGAACACTCAAACATCAGCACCTGAAAATCAACAGCCAAAAACGATTGACAGTGTAAATCTCAGTGAGATGGCAAATATGAATTTTTCTGATTTTCATTCACAAAGTACACCGGGATCAGTACAGATGAGCAGCATTCAGCCGGAAGCAAATGCTAAATCAAAAAATACGAACAGTTATATGGGTTCTGTATCCATGGCAGATATTAATGCCAACAGTACTCCGCAGACAAACAGTTCAAATGCGTATACAGGAACACAGACGGGAACGGTGCCAAACTATCAAAGCTACAACAGAGCAGATTACACTTCTGCACAGCCGGGAACAGCGAACGCTCAGAATTCATATTCAAGCGCAGGAGCAGCAACAAACTATCAGAGCTATAACAGAGGTTCTGTTGCTTCACAGCCTTCCTCAACAAGCAGCAGCTATTCTTCAGGAAGCACATCACAGACCGGTTCATACGGAAGCACATCACAGACCGGTTCATACGGAAGCACATCACAGACCGGTTCATATGGAAGCACATCACAGACCGGTTCATACGGAAGCACATCACAGACCGGTTCATACGGAAGCACATCACAGACTGGTTCATACGGAAGGACATCACAGACCGGTTCATACGGAAGCACATCACAGACCGGTTCATACGGAAGCACATCACAGACCGGTTCATATGGAAGCACATCACAGACTGGTTCATACGGAAGCACATCACAGTCGGGTGCATATGGAACCGCTCCACAGACGAGTTCATACGGAAGTACACAGTCATCGTCAAACCGAGGACTTTATGCTGATTACAAATCAAACGGATTTAATGATACACGTACCTCTTCTTCTACTTCTTCTTTTATGGCAAGATCTGAAAGGGAAGCTGTTGCAATTCGAGATGTAACAGACAGAATGACGGATATTTTTTCTTCACCACGTTCTTCAAGCCGTACACTGACGGATTATTTTAAGGGCGCACTTGGTGCAGTTATCGGAGCACTTCCGGGATTTGGATTGCTGATATTGCTTGAAAATATTGGCTATGTAGCTGCATTGACAGGAATAGTACTCTTCCTGGGATCGTTTTATCTGTATGCGTTTTTATCAGGAAACGGTGCTGATTTTGACAAGATCGATTTAGGAATAGTAATCGGAGTTTGTGTTGCTGCTATTTATCTGGGTGTAAAGATCTCTTATGTTATGGCGTTTCAGGATGTAGCTCCCGAATTGACTTTTGGTGAACTCTTCTGGCACTTTTCCGACTGGCTTTCTCTTGCAGAAGCTACCGGCAGTTTTGTTTTTGATTTGTTTCTGACAATAGTTTTATCAGCTCTCGGAGCCGTAAAAGTCATGGCAAAAAAATAAGATTTTTTAAGTAAGAATTTTTTATTATCAAAGCTCTCTTTGAACGGGATCAAAGAGAGCTTTTGGGTGCAAAGGAGAACAATAATGTCTCAGACTACAGTAAAAGAAACAGACAACCATTTTCCTGTTGAAATAATACGTTCAAAAAGAAAAACGCTTTCTGTATGTATAAGTTCCGACTGTAGAATCATAGCAAGGGCACCTTTGAAAATGCCGGAGCATATGATATGCGAATTTATAGAATCAAAGTCAGAATGGATACAAAAACATATGATGATAAACTCTGAAAAAAATAAAGAGTTTGAAAATGAAGAAATGTTTTCTTCGGATGAGATAAGGCAGATGGCAGAAACAGCCGCGAAAATAATACCTGAAAGGGTCAGATATTATGCAAAGCTTATAGGCGTATCATATGGCAGGATCACTATAAGAAATCAGAAAACAATATGGGGGAGCTGTTCGGAAAAAGGAAATCTCAACTTTAACTGCCTGCTTGTAAAGACACCGCCTGAGGTCATAGATGCAGTGGTCGTTCATGAACTCTGTCACAGAAAGCATATGGATCATTCAAAGCAGTTTTATGATGAAATATACAAGGTATTTCCGGAGTATGACAAATGGGACAGATGGCTTAAGGATAACGGCTGGGTTCTTGTAAGAAAGATGACTCTTAACTTCCCAAAAAATTAACACTCAACAAGTTAACCCTCACGTATCATAATGATTGCCGAGAAATGTGCGGTGAAGTTGGAGGAATATGATAATGAAAAGGATTGAAAAAATGGATAAGATACATATAGATTACGTTATGATGACATTAAACAGTCAGAAATTAAGAATAGCAATCGGTAACCAGAAAGGAATGGCACCAATTGTATATAGCTATGATATGGAACCGGGAGAATTCGGAGAAGAATATTACTCATATCGTGCATATTTTAATTCACTTACAGAAGAGCAGGGATATGAAATACAGAGACTTATTGAAGAGAACAGCACAAGAAAGGCACATAATTACTTTTTGAAATATTTTCAGGAAGATGAAGATAAATGTCTTGGCCCATGCGGACCGGTACAGTTAAGTGATCTTGTACCTGACGAATGGTTTTACGGCTGCAAATGGGTTATAAGTATGCTTAGCAGTAAAAAGATGAAAGGTGTATTACCCTGTGATTATGAAGTTGAATACTGACATTAAGAAACTGAGGTGATTAATATAGCAAAGAAAACAAATCCGCATATAACAACACAGAGGATATCCCCCGCCTCTGCAGGCGGCGGGTTCTATCTTTCCGTTCAGTCGGAGTACAATCTCCGACTGTTTGGTCAGCGATTCTACGAATCGCCTCTGCTTGTTAAAAGCAGAGCTTTGAACAATGCCATAAAAAATGGTGCAACATAGCGATTTAAAAGAGTTCAACCTTTCTGAGAATAAAAGTGAATGAGAATAGTTTATGTTGTGGAAAGCATAATTTTATTGTATTTAATCTATTTATATGCTATAATATAACTGAGTAGATATTCTCTTCATACCATTTTTTTAAGGAGGAATTGTTATGACTACAAATAAACCTATTAATAGTGTTTTTATTTTTAAAGCTGGTACATCTGAAAAGATGAAAGAAAAATCACAGGCCAAAAGACCAATCGCTGAAATTCAGAAAAGAGCAGAATTATTTAGAAAGCATTTGAGTAAATAATGAAATTACTAAGAAAAGAAAATAATGAAAATATTTTACTGGATTATGATATTAAACCCTGTCCGGTTGATTTTGATGACCTTCAGAAATTTGATTGTGGCAATGATTCTTTGAACAAATACATGATGGAATGTGTAAAAGGAAATCATGCCGCGGTACACGGCCTATATCACATAAATAAAGATTCAAAAAAATTAGCAGGAATATGTCTTTTAAAGTGTTCTGCATATATTGAAAAAATTAGACTAAATTTTGATGATTACGGTGATATACAAGAAGATAATCCAATGGACTGCAATCTTTTCCCTGCAATAGAAATATTATATTTTGCTGTCGATAAAGAATATCAGGACTTAAAACTTGCTGACGAAGATATGGATGGTTGCCTGGCAAGTTATTATATCGATATGATAATGGCCTTAATATACGAATCATCTGAAACTTTTTCTAAAGTTGATTATATTCTACTTTATTCTGTAGATACAGCTAATAGTTTTTATGAAAAAGCAGGGTTTACAGAATTTGATGAAAATGCACTGGCGTTTAAGAACGAAAAACAGTATATCTGTACACCTATGTATTACGCTTTTTAGAATCGTAATTGTGTAGCAATAAATTAATTCCAATTACATGTAATAAACGGTAAAAGTCACTATATCTGAATCCGTTTTATTGATTCAGATATGGTGACTTTTCTACATCAGTTGGCCGCTGAAAAACAGAAAAATAGAATATACATAAATATTGCAGTTATCATCGGATTTGTCTTTGCACTTAAATATTTTTTAACTTGATTTCGGAGGTGCGATATGGCACTTGAAAATAAATTAGGACTTACAAATTCCGCAGATCTTGCTCGTGAGGAAGAACGCATCAGCAAGAAAAAAGCAATTGAACTGTTTGAAAACGGAACGCTCGACAAATTAGAAGCGGGAAAATTCTCTGCCCTTAAAGCGATTAATAAGTACCTCTTTGATGAGATTTATGACTTTGCCGGAGAGGTCAGAACCGTAAATCTTGCCAAAGGTAATTTCCGTTTTGCGCCTTTGATGTATCTTGATGCGGCGCTTGATAACATTGATAAAATGCCGCAGTCAACCTTTGACGAGATCGTGGAAAAATATGTTGAGATGAACATTGCCCATCCTTTTCGGGAGGGTAACGGACGCAGCACACGTATTTGGCTCGACCTTATTTTGAAGAAAGAACTCCATAAGATCATCGACTGGAGCCGTGTTGATAAAGAAGATTATCTTCTTGCAATGGAGCGCAGCCCCATCAAAGATATAGAAATAAAGCACATCTTAAAAGCGGCTCTGACCGACGATGTAGATAGCCGTGACGTCTATATGAAAGGCATCGACCACAGCTATTATTACGAAGGTTATACTACTTTTAAGACCGAAGAATTATAACAACACAGAGGATATCCCCCCGCCTCAAAAGGCTCTGGGTTCTATTCTTTCGTTCTCAGTCGGAGTACAATCTCCGACTGAGAACGAAAGCGATTCTACGAATCGCCTCTGCGAGTTCAAAGCAGAGCTTTGAAGACATTAATTATTGATTATAGATTCACTGATTTCAGCATATAGCTTATATAATTCGGAAAAGAATTAAAAGAGAAAATATATGAATACCTGATCAAACCTTATGAACCGGTCACTAAAAGTGATAACAGCAGATATAGTATAGGAAAAAGTTTAAATATTTCGAAGTCTCACCTTGAACTTGTAAATTTAAATGGTGAATACAGCACCATCAGACCGGAAAAACCGGTCCATTGGTGCTGTATTTTTTATTTGTGGAAAAAATAGGCCGTGAATAGTAACTTATTTCCAAAAGTTTTTTAAGTACAGTTAAAAAACTCTTGACCAGGCTGACGTTTTTGTGGTATACTTAAAACAAAGGAGGCGATACATTGGTTCAGCGTAAGCAATATCTTGACAGGATGATTCGCTTGAAAGACAAGAAAATCATCAAAGTTGTCACCGGTGTTCGCAGATGCGGAAAGTCTACACTTCTGAAACAATTTGAACAGTATCTTCTGGAAAACGGAGCTGTTGAGGAACAGGTTATTTCAATCAATTTCGAGGACATCGCATTCGATTATTTATTGGAATACCATGCCTTGTATCAGTATATTACCGAAAGATTGCTTGATGACAGAAAAACATACATTTTCTTAGATGAAATACAAGCAGTTCCGGATTTTCAGAAAGCTGTGGATTCCTTGTTTCTGAAAGATAATGTGGATATCTATATCACTGGTTCCAATGCACATATGTTATCAGGAGAACTCGCAACACTTTTATCCGGAAGATATGTAGAAATACCAATCCTGCCACTGTCATTCCCGGAGTATGCAGAACTGGTCGGGGGCGATGTGAGAAGTGCATGGAAAAACTACTTCACAAGCGGAGGTTTTCCGTATGCTTCTCAAATAGATGATGAAGAAATCCGCCGTGATTATCTTAACGGAATTTATCATACCGTTTTATTGAAGGACGTTGCTGCAAGGAGAAGAATTAACGACATTGAACTTCTGGAAAGCGTTGTCAAATTCATGTTTGATAATGTCGGAAACATGGTTTCTTCTAAGAAAATTGCAGATAGTATAACGTCATTCGGTTGCAAAACAACATCCCTGACCGCTGAAAACTATGTAACCGCCTTGTGTGAAGCGTTTATTTTATTTAAAGTCGGAAGATACGATGTACAAGGAAAACAGCATTTAAAATCTCTTGAAAAATACTACATTGTTGATGTCGGACTTCGCAGATTGCTGATTGGTAACCGAAATCGGGATATTGGTCACATTCTTGAAAATATCGTATATCTGGAACTGCTCAGAAAAGGATATCAGGTCTGTGTTGGCAAGGTCGGTGATCTGGAGATTGATTTTGTGGCAGAAAAAGACGGCGAAAAAGCGTACTATCAAGTGGCAGCAACCGTTTTAAGTGAAGAAACTTTTGCAGGAGAAATCACTCCGTTGAAGCGAATACGCGATAACTACTCCAAATATATCATCACAATGGATGAAATTCCGATGGATGAAGATGGAATCAAGGTTATAAACATAGTGGATTTTCTTACAAAATAATCACTCTGCGTATGACACTGCTGTTAAAAATTCAAATCCTGACAAAGAATTTGTATATATTTGTTTACATCGTGAATTTGCCATAATGAATCCTCCCAGTTGATTGCATACTTTTCAGACAGTTCCGTGGTATCGCTGGTCATTCCGGATAAATAATATGATTCTCTAATACGAATTATCCTTACGTTTGAAAAAAAAGCGTATAATCATTTCCAAATCTTTATCATATTTCTTTTTCATAACTTCAGCAATCATTTTTCTGCAGCGTTCTATCTCAAAAGTATGAGATTTGGTTATTTGTTTTGGTGTTTCAGAATCAGAAAAGAAAATCGAGAGATAACTTTGCTCATATAATTCATCTGAGTACTTACCGTAAATATACAACAGAACTGCGCGGCTGAAGATAAAATCTGCATATTTAGGAAATGACTTACGTATTCCTGTGCGTATATCATCTGTAATATCAATGATAATACGTGATAAGCCTGTTTCCATCGAGACAGGAGTAGATTTTATATTTCTTTATACTTGCTGCTCTTATCGGATTATCTGAAAAAAGCCTACAATAAGAATGTAATTCTGCTCATTGATGAGTATGATGTACCTCTTGAAAATGCTTTTGCCTTAGGATTCTATGAGCCGATGATTAACCTTATCCGTTCTGTATTTGAATCTGTTCTTAAAACCAATTCTTCCCTTGAATTCGGTATATTGACAGGATGCCTGAGAGTTTCAAAGGAAAGTATATTTACCGGACTGAACAACCTTATCGTTTACAGCATTCTGAATTCTGCGTATAATGAAGTATTCGGCTTCACTCAGAGCGAGATTGACACTATGCTTGAATACTATGGACTTTCTGAAAAGAGAGAGGGTATCAGGCAATGGCAGATATGACCTGTTCATCAAGAGCCGTATCGGAAGAAATATCGGAATCATTCTTGAATTTAAAATCTCTCCGACAGAAGATGAAATGGAAGAATATGCAGACATTGCCATTCAGCAGATTGAGGACAGAAATTATGAGCAGGAGCTTCGCAATGACAGATACAAAAAAATTATCAAGTATGGTATTTCATTCTGCGAAAAGCTCTGCTATGTTAAGCTGTCACCTTATTCTGACTGACAAGTGATAAAATAAAAGCCGCAAGAGAATTGCAGCAGTTTCAATAAGTGATATTCAATCCCAAGAAATCATAAACAGTAACTGACAGGTAACTAACTAACAAAAAACCTAATAAAAGGCTACACACTGTAATTTGAAATTATCAAAGAGATAATTATTTCTTTACTCAAATCACGTATTTACGTACTTTTACAGCACTGCATAGTGGATTTGTGCAACGCTTGTGTAACATAAAAATTTTTACTAAAATACACACTGCTATTGCGATTGGCAGTGTGTATTTTAGTGTGCTTGAGCGAGAACCATTCCGGAGTTGGAGTTGTCTTATACACAGATAGTCTAACTACAGGAAGTCCCCACTTCTATAAGTGGAGGAGGATGTCACGCAACGATATATTGAAATAAAACACAAAGAAAAATAATGACATTATAAATACGCCCGAATTATAGCAGACGGGTATCAGGAGGTAAATATGAAGGTATTAATAATTAATGGAAGTCCGAGAAATAATGGAAATACATTTGCAGCTCTGGATGAAATGAAGAAAATTTTTGAAGCTGAAAATATTGAAACAGAAATTTTCAGTATCGGGACAAAAGATATAAGAGGATGTATTGCCTGCGGAAAATGCAGAACACTTGGAAAATGTGTTTTTGACGATGCAGTAAATGAACTTGCTGAAAGATTTGAAAAAGCAGACGGTCTCGTTGTCGCAAGCCCTGTATACTACGCATCAGCCAATGCGACACTGATTGCAGTTCTTGACAGATTATTCTATAGCTCGCATTTTGATAAAACCATGAAAGTCGGTGCAAGTGTTGTGTGTGCAAGACGTGGAGGCTGCTCATCCACATTTGATGAACTCAATAAGTATTTTACAATATCAGGAATGCCGGTAGCATCAAGTCAGTACTGGAATTCCATTCATGGCGGAGCACCGGGTGAAGCAAATGCTGATGCTGAAGGCAGACAGACTATGCGTGTTCTTGCACGCAATATGGCATTTCTTATGAAGAGTATTGCTCTTGGTAAGGAAAAATATGGTTTACCTGAGAAAGAAGAACATCAGTGGACTAATTTTATCAGATAACTTGTCATGATGATTCATACAATGACTCTGTGATTGTACTAGACAAATTGATAATAAAAAGAAAATATTTCATTGAAAAAGAAAAACTCAATACCGGATAATAAATGAGGTGCCGGATATTTCAATTTAACAAGGGTATTACGAATTTCATTCTGATTCTGAATATTACAAAGCAGCATTTGATGCAGCATACGGAATTCTATCAGAATCAACAATCAGAAAGAGGATGTCACATAAATTGTGATATATTTAGACCGGAAGGAGTAGTTTAGTATGCAAAGGATTCATCTGAAGTCACCGGGAAACTGGATAAATGATCCCAACGGATTTATATATTACAGAGGACAGTACCATCTGTTTTATCAGTATTTTCCCTTTGGGCTGACATGGGGCAGAATGCACTGGGGTCATGCTGTAAGCAGTGATCTTGTGAGCTGGGAACATAAAGGCATTGCGTTGTATCCGACAAAGGCAGATGACCGCAGCGGATGTTTTTCAGGAAGTGCGGTTGAGGATAAAGGGAAAATGTATATTTTCTATACCGGAGTGAGTTATACTGACGAGGATCCGGAGAATATAAATGTTTACAGAAACAGTGGATTTTTAGCTTCACAGATGATGATAAGTTCTGAAGACGGAGATTTGTTTGATAATCTTAAAGACAAGAAGACTGTTATACCTGTTATTGAAAATCCTGCTGTCGGTTCTGATGTGAACACACGTGATCCGAAGGTGTGGAAGGGCAGAGACGGCTGGTATATGATACTTGGAAGTACCGCTGATAATAAAGGAAGATTTCTTTTTTACAGAAGCAGTGATCTTGAAAAATGGGACTATTCCGGTTACTTTACAGCAGAAAATGCAGGCTGGATGTGGGAATGTCCTGATTATTTTGAAACTGACGGCGGGAGTATCGTTATCTTTTCTCCGCTTGGTATTGCTGCCGGAAGCAGCGGCTATGAATCATATCCTGTATGTGCTCAGGCTGAATTTGATGAAGATAAATGTTCAATGAAGCTTGGAAAAATGCAGCTGTTTGATATCGGAAATGACCTTTATGCTCCGCAGAGCACAACAGACAGTGAGGGCAGAAGGACAGTCATTGCATGGGCAAGAATGCCTGAAGCGGTAAACGGCAGATGGATAGGAATGTTCTGCATTCCGAGAGTGGTAAGCATTTCTGACGGACATATATATTTCAGACCGCACCCGAATATCATTTCAGCATTTTCAAAGGAAATAACGGATATCAGTCAGGCTTTGGACGGATGCTTCAGGCTTGTAAAGGAAATGTCTGAAGGGGAAAGTATTGACATCGGAGGTTATGTTATTTCGGCATTTGACAGAAAAATAAGTGCGGACAGGTCAGCCGTATTTGCAGGGCATGAGGAAACAGGATACCTGTTTGAAACCCCTGAACTGAAAGGCGGATATCATATTGATGTGTTTGCAGACACAAATCTTATAGAAGTCTATATCAATGACGGCGAATATGTTCTGAGCAGTGTTGTTTACAAAACAGGCAGTGAAATAAAAGGTGAAGATTACAGATTATATACGTACAGAGAGGATAGATATGAAAAAATATGATGTTACTGCTCTCGGCGAGCTTCTGATAGATTTTACAGACAACGGACTGAGCGGACAGGGAAATCCTCTGTTTGAGGCGAATCCCGGAGGAGCTCCGTGCAATGTGCTTTCAATGCTGAGTAGACTTGGAAAATATTGACATTTGCATTTACTGACAACAGGAGTGGCACCGCTGGAAGATAAAATAAAATACTACAAAGAAAATGAAAAAATGCTTATTAACACACCTTCTGAAGGATGCAGACAGTCTTACGCTTGCAAATGCCCAGCAGAATCTGCAGAGTGCATTCAAAAATTTCTTTGGAAATCCAAAAACGGGATTACCAAAATTCAAATCTGAAAGTTTGAATTATACGAAAAAATTAAAAGGGGGAATTTATTTTATGCCTGAAGCCGGAACGATCTTATTTACAGTATCAGAAGAGAGACATGGAAAAGGCTGGTGTATCGGTGATCGTTTTGATGAAGTCGGAGTAATGAAAGACGGTACCTTATACCGGTCAGTATCGATTGTGAGACCGGGAGGATGGATGCAGCCGAATTTTGATACGCAAACCTGGAATATCAGTAAGAGTGAATACCTCAGTCTGCTTAAAACATCAAAAGAAAAAGGCTTTCTTGACAATGCCGGTGAAGAAAGGCTCAAAGAGCTCGAAGAGCTTGGCAGGGAATAGTTCCCGAAAACAATATAACAACACAGAGGATATCCCCTGCCTCTGCAGGCGGCGGGTTCTATCTGACCAAACAGTCGGAGTACAATCTCCGACTGAGCGGGAACCGATTCTGCGAATCGCCTCTGCGAGTTCAACGCAGAGCTTTGAATGTGGGTTCAGCGGCGAAAGATGCTTCGGAGTTGTCGCGAATATGGACTTTATTATGGTTGCAACATATGAAGCAAACGGTGAGAACCATGAACTTGTGATCTGCAAAAAGAGATAGTGAGCAAAGTTACAAAAGTAAGAGTATAGAATTTCCAATTCATTTTTCAGGTAACCACTGACCAAAGTATGTATTCAAAGCGAATATTCGGCTTATGAAGATATTTTAAGCGAGGTTTAAGTAATTCTTTTACTATATATTATTGCCAATATGAATTTACTATGATATACTTGAAATATAGCATTTAAAAAGAAATATTTCCCTGACGTGAAGGTAAAACGGCATCTTTAAAAAACGATTGTCTGTTTACAGATCGGTGCAAAGCGTAAAGGGTTAAAGCCCCTTAGGATCTCATTTCTCTAATATTTTTGAAGGAAAAGAGGAAAACTTATGTTAAAAAGATTTTTTTCAGCTGCTATAGCTCTCATGCTTGTTTCCCGTTCTCTTGCAATTCTGCCGTGCAGGGCTGATAACGGAGATGTAACATACAGAGATGTAACTTATCACGGAGTTGAGGTAAACGGCGGGGAAGTAATTTGCGGTGCGGATATCTCGTCGGTTATTTCTCTTGAAAACAGCGGTGTTGTTTTCAGAAACAGCAAGGGAGAACCGCAGGATATATTTCAGACTCTTAAGGATGCCGGGGTAAACTATATCAGAGTACGAGTATGGAATGATCCGTCAGACGGAAACGGAAATACTTACGGCGGTGGTGCAAATGACGTAAATACGGCAGTAAAGATAGCCGAGAGATGTGCAAAATATGATCTGAAGCTTCTGGTCGATTTCCATTATTCTGATTTCTGGGCAGATCCTTCAGCACAGAGAGTACCGAAGGCATGGAAAAACTATGATCTTTCGCAGAAGGCAGAAGCTTTGAAAAACTTTACAAGAGAATCACTTGAAAAAATAAAGGCGACAGGTGTAACTATAGGCATGGTCCAGATAGGAAATGAAACTCTTGGCGGAATGTGCGGTGAAACAGAATGGGACAGAACAACTGTTCTGATGAAGGCAGGTTCTGAAGCTGTAAGAAAATTTGATAAAAACATCCTTATAGCAGTTCACTTCCCAAATCCGGCGATGGAGGGAAACTTTGAGTGGATATCGGGTGTACTTGACAAGGCCGGACTTGACTATGATGTATTTGCATCCTCATATTATCCTTTCTGGCACGGAAGCCTTTCAAATCTTACAAATCAGCTTCAGTATATTTCTCAGAAATACAATAAATATGTAATGGTCGCAGAGACCTCATGGGTAAGCTCATTTGATGACTATGACGGTTCCAAAAATACCATATGGGCAGGCAGCGAGCTAAACGACGGCAGTGTTTACGGTGTAAACGTACAGGGTCAGATAGATTCTGTAACCGATGTTTTTCAGGCAGTCGCTGATGTGGGACCAAAGGGAATAGGCGTGTTTTACTGGGAACCTGCATGGATAAAGGTTGGAGACGATGCAGGATCAAATGCTGTTTTGTGGGAAAAGTACGGTTCAGGTGCAGGAACAACAGCAGCGGGTGCGTATACTGACTGGGCAGGAGCACCGGAAGGATCAGCAGTCGACAATCAGGCACTGTTTGATCAGGACGGAAAGCCTATGGATTCACTCTATGTTTTTGAGCATATTTTCAGCTCGGCAGGAAAAAATCTTATTTCAAATCCGGGCTTTGAAAATGACGGTCAGACATCATCGCCGTCAGGCTGGACAATAAAAAATACGACAAGCGGCGAGTATTCAAAATTTGAAGTAAACTCTGAACAGACCAGAACCGGAAAATATGCCGCTCACTGGTATTCACCCGTTGACTTTAAGGAGTCAAGGCTGACAGGAGAATTTACAGTATCTGAGGATGGAAACTATACATTTTCTTCATATATATCAGGAGAAAAATCCTCGTATGTTGCAGATATTTATGTAAACGGCGAGTGGAAATGCAAGGATACGGGAGAAGTATCCGGTTTCGGCATATGGAACACGGTTAAAAATAAGTTTTACGCATCAGCAGGAGATAAAGTTAAGGTCGAATTTATCATTAACGGCTGGTCTGGATCATACGGCTCTATTGATGACTGCTCGCTTTATCAGGACGCGAAAAATGATAAGCCTCAGAGAGACGACAGGCAGGATGATCCGGGGGAGCAGCATGATGAGCCTTTAAAAGGGGATGTTGATCAGAACGGTTTGTTAAATGTGTCTGACATTGTTTTCTTTGAGAAATACTTATTTGGCACTGAAAATCTGAATGACGAATTAGTTTTCAGTCAGGCTGATATAAATTCAGACGGAAAAGCAGACATTGTCGATTTTATTCTTTTAAAAAGTCTTTTGTCAGAATAACAGAAAGAATACCCGGAAAAATGCAGATTACAGAGAATATCAGGTTGTGCGGGGTCCAGGGAACTTCGCAATGAATTGTCTGCAATGGATACTGAGTTTCGAAATGAAGATAAGGAAGCCCGTGAGCTTGCTGACGCACAGTGTACAATAGAAGAATATCTGTGTCAGGAACAGAGCCGAGATCAGCAAAAAGGTAAGAGGAGAAATCTCTTGCTGTTTTTTTACTTGATGAGTATAATTCTATGTCTATTTGACAAAAAATAATAGTGATGTTGAATAACAAAGTTGTTATTGATATAATATAAAGTGAGTTATTTTAACATGATTATTCAATAGAAGGAGAAAACAAGACAAATGTATAGTAAAATATGTGGTTTACTTATATCAGTATTGTTAGCATTAAGTTTATTCAATGTTGGAAGTATTTCAGTTAAAGCAGAAGCGGTATATAATGTCGGGCTGGAAATAGAGACTGCAGAGATGCCGATCAACTGGATACAGGAAGGTGACGGGGCAAGTTTACTGGTAAAAATAAAAAATAATCCCGGTGTGGATGAGTTATTGTTTAGTTATAAAACAGATGATAGAATCAAAGATGAACCATACAGTGTTATGACAACAATAGGTGAATATCCAACATGGACCGTAACAACATTTTTTTTTCATGATCCGTTTAAAACATACAGAAATGAGATTATTAATTATGACAGAAAAAGTACTGATAAATTTTGTGCTAATGGAGGATTTTGTTATATAACAGTATACATAGATTCTGATAATGTCCAAATAGGTGACTTTTATCCGGTTGAATTTGTAACAGAACCAATTGATCATGATTATGATATAGGATTTACAATTGATGGAACTTTTTACGACTATGAAAATATTACGGAATATATTAATGGTGGAATAAGAGTAGTAGGACCACGTTTGAAATATACACCGGTAGACGGAAATTTATCAATAGAAGAACAGCAGGTTCAGCCTCAGCAGCCTGAAGAAGTTGTACCTCAGGCTGAAATTCAAAATAATGATTCAAATTCTCCTGCGAGTGAAAATACTCAGTCAGTATCTGAATCTTTAATAACGACAAATGAAACAACATTGTCAAATACCGAAACAAAAATAATTTCGACAGCAACAAAGGAGGTTACTTCAGAGAAAAAAACATCAGAAGTATCTGTTTCTGTCACAGAAGAAACAGTTGAATGTTCAACAGATGAATATCTAATTGATAACACACAAAATAATAAAAAAGAAAATAAAACAGTAATATCTGTAATCGTTTCTTCGATTTTAATATTTGCGTCAGTGACGGTTATTTTATTAATAAGAAAAATAAAAAGAAAAAAACAGGATCGATAAAGCTGACTGTTTGGGACTATACGACATTAATTACAATATATTTTGAAGGAAGGTATATAAATCTGTGTTTAAACTTGGAATGAATTTGTTTGATGATGAAATTGTAAAAGATTATCAGGAATGGAAAAAAGCGAATCCAAATTGAAACTTACTGGAAAGAGATCCCTGTTAAATTATCTTTGGTGGATTATTGATTGGATTTCTTTATTGCAAAAACGTATATCAACAAATAATGTTGAATTCTGGCGCTTTTTTGAAGTGGATGATGACGAAAAAATGCTGAATTTACCCTGAAACGATGAGGGTTCTGTGTTATGATAATCCAATAATATTTACCCGGAGGCGGGACTTGGAGATTTTACAAGTCCTGATTCCGGGATTTTTTTATAAAAAACACTTGACAACTATAAAAAAATATGTTATATTACAAGTGTTATATAACATGCGTTATATAACAACACAGAGGATATCCCCCGCCTCTGCAGGCGGGGGGTTCTATCTGACCAAACAGTCGGAGTACAATCTCCGACTGAGCGGGAACCGATTCTACGAATCGCCTCTGCTTGTTAAAAGCAGAGCTTTGAAAATAATAAACTTGACAGGATGATAATATGCCGCCAAAACCACGAATAACAAAAGAAATGATAATAAGTGCAGGATTTGAACTGGTAAAAAACTATGGCATTGAAAAGATAAATGTAAGGAACATTGCATCAGCACTCAATTGTTCAACTCAGCCGATAATGTATCACTATCGGTCGGTAGATGAACTGAAAAATGATATCTATGCAGCTGCAGATAAATATCACAGCGAATTTATAATGAACATATCTGACAAAGAAAACATCATGATTTCTATTGGGCTGAATTACATAAGATTTGCTGTCGGAGAACAGCACCTTTTCAGATTCCTTTTTCAGTCGGACAAGTTTACAAACACAGGTTTTACGGAACTTCTTTCCGGAGAATTGCTTTCCGGATTAATTGAGCCGCTCTGTTTTGAAGCACAGCTTTCAAAAGAGGAAGGAAAGGAAGTATTTATGTCACTGTTTGTAACAGTTCACGGACTGGCAAGCCTTTATGCAAATAATTCAATGAAATATGAAGAGGAAGTCTGTACAGAACTTCTTGTTTCAGCTATGTTTGGAACTATCGGATATATAACGACAAAGAGAACCGCCTCTGCGAGTTCAAAGCAGAGTTTTGAAGACAAAGGAGAAATTCACAATGAAAAAATTACTTGATAAAAACGAACTTGCTTTTTCACTTATACTTATTGCAGTTTATGTTGTCGGCTCAGGTATAATGAAAGATATTTCTTCATCTGTCGGAGCAGAATTTGCTGCTGAAACAGTTTTCAATTTTGTATTTAGTTTAATTATTTTCATTTTCATAAAAAAGAATAGTCTTTATGAGCATCTCTGTTTGCAGAAACCAAAAGTACCCTTTGGAAAAATGCTTTTTTATATTCCGTTAATACTGATCCCTGTCTTCGGAATAGGATTTGGTACGAAATTTGAATATACAGGAACAGCATTGCTGTTTCATACCGTTGCCATGTTCTTCGCCGGATTTATTGAAGAAATATTTTTCAGGGGTTTTCTTTTCAACGGCATTGCAAAAAAGAATACCAAAAGAGCGGTTATCATAACATCTCTGACTTTTGGTATCGGACATATCGTCAATCTTCTGAACGGTTATGAACTTTTCGATAATCTTATCCAGATAGTATACGCAGTGGGCTGCGGCTTCATGCTGGCTATGATACTTATACGAACAGAAAGTATTTTCCCTTGTATTGTATTCCACATACTCAACAACATTCTTACGGGATTTGTAGCAGTTGACAGGCTTGCAGAAACTGTCGGAAGCGAAAGTAAGGCCATGTTGGTTGTCACAGCTGTACGTTTCGTAGTTATGACTGCTTATACAGTTTACATTATAAAGGCTGTTAATTCAAATAAAGCAGGAGCAAAAACAGAGATTTCGCAATAAGTATTATTTATGCAAAAAGAAGGGAAGAGTCAGGAAATATTGAGCCTGATAACCTGACGATTTGTTTGTGTTTAAAATAATTTTGCCCGTAAGGCAGATTCAGAATATTTTTCTGGTTCCTGCTTACGGGCAATTTTTATGGTAATGATAATATCTCAATATAACGACGAAGAGGATATCCCCCGCCTCTACAGGCCAATGTCATCAACTTAAGAAATTAGTGTACGTAAGAACAGGAAGATCTTATTTAAGAAAAAAATCTCATCCTTCAATAAAGTTTGCTCAAAATCAACGTTAAATCGCTTAAGTTGATGACATTGCTCTACAGGCGGCGGGTTCTATCCTTGCGTTCAGTCGGAGTACAATCTCCGACTGAATGCAAGCGATTCTCCGAATCGCCTCTGCTTGTTAAAAGCAGAGCTTTGAATGATACAACAATTTGTAAAATGATTATTATAGAAGTTTTATGATATTATTTTTGTTGAATAAAGCAAAAAATATTGATTTGAATAAAAAACTGATGTATAATAGAAAAGTAATTTTATATATAGAAAGGAAAAAAAGTATGGTCAAAAAGAAAATGATATCCGGGCTTGTTTCGCTGGCGATGTGTGTATCGACACTTACAGCACCAATCGGAGAAGCAAACGTTGGAGAATGGAAAATCGGACAGGATGCTAAAGCAGCTGCAGAAGCATCAAATGGTTACAAGGCAGAAGGAACAGATTCCATAGGAAGATTTCTGGCAGATTCATTAAGTAATAATCAGTCATCGTGCAGTATGGAAACAACAGTTTGCAGGATATGTAATGTTAAATTCTATGAGATGGAAAACAGAATATCTGTGCAGAGCATACAGGATCAGGATTGTATACTGGATGTAAGTATATTTGATGATGATACCCAAAATTTAGCAAAGACATACGAGACTGAAAGAAAAGCCGGGAATGAGGAATATACAGATATCCAGATAAACAGGGCAGAACTCCCTGAGTATTTTACAATTAAGGCAGTGCTGAAAAACAAACTAGGTATGGAATTGTCCAAACCATTTACAAATGAGCAGAATGCAAGATATATTCAGGAACTAAATCGTTCAGATATATATGATTATCCTGAAGAAAAAGTAGTAAATCTGGATGAAAAAGATGATACAAACTTTATGATATTAAATGAAGAAGTAGTACGAGCAGAATCAAACAGTGAAGTAAATGTACTGGTTTCTTCAGACTATGAAAAAGGAATATTCGTCTTTGAAAATGCAGATGAAACATTAAACGGACTGGAAAAAGGAGATAAGTTATTTATAGAATCCAGCGGAGAAAAGGTTGCACTCCAGGTAGAGAAAATTAAAGAAAAAGATGGAAAAGTCGAAATAACCGAAGATAAAAACGAACCTATAGATAACATGTTTGACTGTATAAAGATAGACAGTGAGATAAATCTTGGAAATGCAGAAATCAATCCGGATGCACCGAACGATTTTGATAGTGCAGAAATAAACAGAGAAACCAGTTCACTTGTATGCAGTACAGTAAAACCATTGGGAACAGTGAATGATTTAAGTTTAAATGACTATCTGCCGGAGAAGAACGATAATTTTGACTCTTCAAGTTTTGATAATAACTATAGTTTTACTAAAGACTTACCAAGTCCGGACTTATATCTAACTTTAAAAGGACTTCCCAAAGAGCTTGAAATAATGTTGCAGGCAAACACAGATGCCAATATTAATGGCCATCTGTACTATAGCAAAAAACTTACAAAAGTAAACATTGCGTTTGAGCTTGGACTGGATGTAAAAATGGAAGTAGGTGTAGGTATAGGTTATTATGGAGGAAGTACACCGCATATCTGGGATGCTACATTAGACGAAATTGAAGAACCGGATGCATCAAATCTTGATAAAATAGAAGCATTATATAAATTAAAAGATGAATTAAATAAATTTAAAGATATTTATAAAGGAAACGAAAAAGAAAAAGAAAAAGAAATAGAATTACCCGAAGTAGAAGCACCTGTAGTGCCGGGATTAAGTGTTAGATTATCCCCGGCATTGTTAGTAACAATAGAGGGTATGATTGAAACTTCTCTTGAAATGAAAGGCTCTATTGGATTTGCATATATTGATGGAAAAGTAACTAACATAGGACAACCGTTTCATCTGGAAAATGTTGATGTAAAAGTAGTAGGAAAAATTTCAGTAGGAATAAGACTTGCAGCCGGTGTTGCATTACTTCATAAAATTGCATCAGCTTCACTTACAGCATCATTTGGAGTTACTTTAAGTGGAGAAGTAAGTTCTTCTGACTTCTTTAATATAAACAATATGAAAGATATTGAAGATGACGATAAGACTTTTAATTTTATTGAAGAAGATGCTGAAGAAGTGCATTTGTGTTTTTTAAGCGTTGATATTGGATTGTCAGCATATTTTGATATTGGATATAAAGTTGGAATAGATTTAGTGCCAAGTTTGATGCTAACAGATTCACTACTTAATATAACTACTCCGGATTTCTTGCATATACATTATGAAATGAAACCGATAAAAAAATTAACATTTGGCGAATGTGAAAACTATGCATACAGGGTAACGATGGATGCGTCAGAATTGTTAAATGACAGCAGCATAACATTAACCGGTATAGAAGTCGATGGAGTAAAAATAACAAAAGAAAATAATACAGCAAGGTTTTACAGTAAAACCGGAAAACATAATCTGAAAATTATGTATAAAACTGATTCATCAGAAATAACCAAAAATGGAACGTTTGAAATAAATGATAAAGCAATAAGATTAACAAAATCAAATGTATCATTTGAATCAAGTACAAGTACGTCATCAGTTTCCTCCGGTGAAAAAGTAACTACAGAAAAGGTTGACTATTCAGAGCCGTTGTATGAAATGACTGGAGATTATTACACAGATATTCAGGAAGCATTAAGTGACAATAATTTGGATAATATTATTGATTCAGGCGCACTTGGTGATAATATAAGCTATATTCTTTACAATGACGGACTTCTCTATATTTCAGGTTATGGACCGATTATTAATGATATTAATAATCTTAGATTAGTAGGAAGACAATCAACATTAATAAAAAATATAGTCATTGAGAATACACGAGATATTTACAGAGAACAGATATATGAAAATGGAATAACCGGAGAAGAATTAGAACAGTTAGAAAAAGAGTGTGAGTTCGAACTATCTGACAGTGCGGTAATCACAGAAATTGGAGATAATTGGTTCTATAACTGTGATAACCTTGAATCGGTAACTATGCCTGATACAATAGAAAGAATAGGCGTATATGCATTCCATGCTGCTGATAATTTGAAAGATTTATATGTAACATATTGGGATAAAGACAGTACAGGAAAATACTTCTACAATAAAGGCGGTTTTGATAAATCAAATGTAAAAACAATTGGATATGGTGCATTTTGGAACTGTAAATTATCAAATAACTTTGCATTTAATGATTCACTGGAGTATATAGGTGGTCAGGCTTTTCAGAGTTGTTCGTGCTTAACTGATATAGTAATTCCGGATAGTGTTACTTTTATAGGAAACAGTGCTTTCTCTGGTTGCACAAATCTTAAAACAGTAGACATAGGATTCGGTATTAAAAATATCTATAATGGCAGTATTGATGATGAACTTGATAATTCTATAAAAACAAGCGTATTTAACGGATGTAATATAGATACATTAAAAGTTCCTGTATTAAATTATATATTAGATGGTAACCCTGGAGGACTTCCTGACGGACTTGCTTCTACAGCAGAATCAGTTTCAAAGATCATTATTAAAGGTCAGCCTGAGTCTATACCTGATAAGGCTTTTCAGTTTATAGAAAACCTGAAATCAGTAGAAATTCCTGACTCTGTTAAAATAATCGGCTCCGAAGCGTTTAGAGATTGTAAGTCATTAGAAGAAATAGTGCTTCCTTCCTCTTTAAAAAATATAAAATATGGTGCTTTTTGTTATAGTGATGCACTTGAAACAGTATACTATAACGGAACAGACGATGAATGGAATGCGATCACTATAGAAAAAAACAATGATTCGCTGTTAAATGCAAAAAGACAGAACAGAGCCGGTTACGTCATTGGTGATATCAATGAAGACAAGGTAGCAGATCTGACAGACCTTCAGTATCTTAGTATTTACCTTATGAATAAAAGCGGATTTACAGAAACTCAGCTTAAAGAAGCTGACGTAGATGAAAATAAAGAAGTGGATATTGCCGATCTTGCATATTTTAAACAGTATGTAAGCAAGGATATGAGAGTAATATCAAAGTTAAGAATAGGAGAAGAAGTTCATTAATTTGCTTATTTATTTGACAAGCGGAATTTTCTGATCAGTAAAATAAAACAGCGAGGCAGTTTTTGGTGCTGCTTCGCTGTTTTAATTTTTTTTCATTTATATATTTCTGACAGCACTGCACATCAGATGAAGTTTGTCCAGACGTGTGCTTCCTTTTCAGGCAGTCCGTATTTTTCTTTACCGAGTGCGATAGATTTCATGAGAAATGCCATGTTTCTTGCCAGTACACGCATAGTTTGTTTTCCTTCCTCGTCCATTTCAGCTTCGCCCTTTGCGCCGCCGTGAATGGAGTTCCAGTACTGACTGGATGCAACAGGCATATTTGCCAGTGTGAAATACTTGTTCAGTTCGTCAAACGCTGCAGAACAGCCGCCGCGTCTTGCACATACAACACTTGCTCCGACCTTCATGGTTTTATCAAACGGTGAACTGTAGAAAAGTCTGTCAAGAAGCGCTATTATCGTTGAATTTGCAGATGCATAGTAAACAGGACTTGCGATAACCAGTCCGTCAGCTTCTTCAAATTTTGCATCGATTTCGTTTACGGTATCATCGATGGCACATTTGCCAAGCTTCCTGCATTTTCCGCATGCAAGACAGCCGCGTATGTCTTTTGTACCGATTTGAACAGTTTCAGCCTCAATGTTTTCCGCCATAAATACCTTTTCCATTTCCTTTACAGCGATACCTGTGTTTCCGTCGCTTCTCGGACTTCCGTTAATGATAAGAACCTTCATATTTCTATTCTCCTTTGTAAATATTTTTTGCTGTGGTGTGATTTATCGAAGATACAGGGAGCTATGCTTCCTTCAACTAAAAAAGTAAAGCAGCTTTCTTTTTTAGTCAGAATTATTTTCAGAACGAATTTGTTCTTTCTTCAGATTTTTTCATTCATAAGTCTTTTTATAGGGGCAGCACCGAAAAGAAAGAATGCTGCGATGGTTGTAAGGATTATTTCCGGTACCATAAATGCCCCGTTATAAACGAGACTGTAGATATATTTGTTTTTTGCTACAAAATTTATATCGTCCCATATTTTTCCCGAGGTGGCGAATACTGCTACACCGCTGAGAAAATGCGAGAAGAATCGGATAAGCATCACGGTAACAGAACCTGCTATCCAGCCGGCTTTTCCTTTTTTTCTGAAGATCCCGGCAGCACCGAGAACTGAAAACGGAAGAAGATAGTCAAACAAAATGCACGCTGACAGCATTACAGGAGTGAGTCCCCATGCAAACAGACCGTCCTTTACAGTACCTTCAAGGAACTGAAATACTGCAAACAGTACGGATACGGACATTCCTTTTTTTACTCCGTGACGAATGCTGAACATGCATATCGGAAGCATTGACAAAAGAGTAATGGAGCCTCCGAAAGGAAGAATTTTCTGAAAAGGAGTGATAAGGCTCAGTACCACTGAGACGGCAAGCATTACGGCACCTTCGGTAAGTACAAGAGTTTCTGATCTGTGTGTTTTTGGACTTTTTAAAACTGCTGTGTCTGATTTGTTCATTTTTTTCCCTCCGAATTGATAAAAAACAAAAAAAGAGCATCCTGACGGATGCCCTGGAAAATCTGTTATTGGTTTCCTACGGCGGCATTATCCGCATCAGGTATTTGGGTCGAAGTTGATTACTTCCTCTCAGCCTGCAGCCACAAGCTCCCCGTGAATTAAATTTTTTGTTGCAACGATTTGATTATAACGTATTTGTGAAGAGATGTCAATAGGGTTTTTCTTTTTTTATTTGCAAAAAATTATTATTTGTTACTACTCACGGGTCAGCCAGCCAGTTATATAGAACTGATTCACGTTCTTTCGCTTAAAATTGTAATAGCCACCTCAATTGAGGTGGCTATTGCTATTGAATAACAGCTGCAAGTTC
>JAZUJY010000214.1:0-17073 GCA_045643005.1 Oscillospiraceae bacterium
ATCATCAAAATGATGCCCAAGAGCAATTTTATTGCAGCCAAGCTCCTGAGCTTTTTTATATAGCCAGCCACGTCTGAGACGGGCACAGAGAAAGCATGGATGCTTGTCTGTATTTTCGGTTGACTGAAAAATTTTTGTTTCGTATATATTAATAGGTATATCAATTTTTTCGGCATTATCAATGATTTTTTTCAGATTATCTTCAGTATATCCCGGGTTCATGACGATGTACTCTGCTGAAAAATCGTAGGTATGATGCTTCTGGAGCATCTGAATGCATTTTGCCAAAAGCATTGAGTCCTTGCCGCCTGAAATGCATACTGCAATACGGTCGCCGTCCTGAATGAGCTGATAGTCGCTTATTGCTTTACGGAATTTTGACCATATTTTTTTGTTATAATCTTTTAATATTGAGTTTTCAATTGTTTCTGACATATTATCACCCTTTGAAATGATACATTATTAAAAGAAAAAAGGCAAGTATATATCATTTTGTTCAAAGAATATTTACAATTAAGTCTATTGGAAATATTGATGGTATAATAAAAGATATTCGTTCGGTGAGACTTCAATTCTTCTGTTTATTGGTATATTTAATAACAAAGAATAGAAAAAGGTATGTTCATAAAAT
The DNA here is from genome assembly GCA_045643005.1 of Oscillospiraceae bacterium. Classification (GTDB taxonomy): domain Bacteria; phylum Bacillota; class Clostridia; order Oscillospirales; family Ruminococcaceae; genus HUN007. Next base: position 632 of record JAZUJY010000214.1, read on the forward strand.
GTTTACAATTTTGCCCGCACATTTCATGCTGTTTTTCCGTTAAGCTTTATGTAGGCAGAAAAAGGCTGTCTGCATCAGCAGAATTGTCCGGCGAATTATAGGGATTAGGGGAAGAAAACTTTTGCCGTGACAGGAGGTATTCTGCAAGATGCATGAACTTGTCCGTTCAGTGCTGTCGGGCGGCTTTCTGACAAGCATCTTCTTATGAACGAAGCACTAACGTGTTTTCAGCGCAGGCATAAGTTGAAGCCGACAGAATGACAAGCGGTATCGCTGGTTCGGGCAGGTTCAGGACAGTCGTAATTTTGAATGGAGGTATAGTAATGAAAAAAGAAAAAATAGTAAGTTCCTTATTGGCACTTATTATGGCTTTGCCGGTAACAAATGCCATAGGTGCAATAGCAGAATCCAAAATAAAGGGAGATGTCAATTCCGATAACGTATTTAATCTTTCGGATATGGTCTCATTCAGCAGATATCTTCTCGGCAGAGGCGAGCTGGGAAATGCAGAATGCGGAGACCTTAACGGTGACGGCGAACTTGATATATTTGACTATGTTGGGATGAGGGAACTTCTGCTTTCTGATATTTCAAAGTGGACACAGAGTATGGATGATGCCCGTTCGGTAAATCTTTGTCAGGGTTTAAATGCTTCACAGAAAAAGGGAAAAGAAGCAGATGAAAGATTCATTCTCGGACAAACCGAATTCTCACTTGAATTGCTTAAAAATACGGCTGAGGCTGACAAAAATGTTCTTATTTCGCCATATTCCGTAATGCAGGCTCTTGCTATGACTGCAAACGGTGCTGACGGAGCTACAAAAGAAGAAATGGAAAAAGTCCTCGGGGGATTAAAAATTGAGGAACTGAACGAATATCTTCTTGCACAGAGACTTTCACAGCCTTCTATTGAGGGATGCAAGGTCAATGTTGCAAATTCGATCTGGACAAACAAGGGCGAGTTTTCTCCAGCGGCTGAATTTATACAGACAAATGTAGATTACTATAATTCAGACGTATTTTCAGCCCCTTTCAATAATGCGACACTTGATGATATAAATAAATGGATAGAAAATAAGACTGACGGCATGATACCGAAAATTCTTGATAAATTCGGGCCTAATGCAGTTGCAGAACTTGTTAATGCCGTTACTTTTGACTCCGAATGGGAAACACTGTATGAGGAAAACAAAATAATTGACGGCACGTTTACGGCATCAGACGGCAGTGAACAGGATGTAAAAATGCTTTCAAGCACGGAAAGCACCTACCTTACAACAGATAATGCTGTAGGATTTATGAAGCCTTACAAGGGCGGAAGATATTCTTTTGCTGCATTACTTCCTGATGCGGATATTACACCTGAGGAACTTATTTCAGACCTTGATGCAGAAGAATTCAACAGTATTTTTGCAGATAAGGATAACTATGCTGAGGTCAATGTATCTATTCCGAAATTTACTGTGGAATACGGCGCTGAACTGCCTGATGCTCTTAAAAAAATGGGTATTGAGAATGCTTTCACCGAGGAAGCTGATTTCTCAAAAATGTCTGCTGATGGTTTGGATGATGTTTATATCGGAAATGTTATTCATAAGACCGCTCTTGAACTTACAGAAAAGGGAACAAGGGCTGCTGCTGCAACAGTTGTTGAGATGGCGAATAAGGGTATGCCAATGAATTTAAAATCTGTTGTTCTTGACAGACCTTTCGTTTACTGCATTATTGATAACGAAACTTCACTTCCGTTGTTTATCGGCATCCAGAACAGTATAGATGAATAAAAAAACACCGCATCTGCATGGTGCGGTGTTGAAAAAAATATATATTTTCATGATTTGATTGGCGGATCAATATTTTGTTAAGGCAACACCGCACAAAGATTGTGCGGCAGAAACGCAGTCAAATTTTTCGTCAGATTGCATAGAAATTTTGCAGGCATACTGTCGTATGTCAAGGAATTTCTGTGCGATATGACGTATAAAGTCGTTAGACGTGCTTTGTGCGGTGTTGCCTTAAAGTCCTCTCGTTAACAATTTATTAACAATATTTTTTATTTTTATGATATAATAAAATATTGGGAAATATTTTGTAAGAAGGAGGCTTAACCTGTGTCACTTGATTTAGATGACCAATATGACAAAATTTACAGATTTTGCTATTTGCGGACAAAACACCGTGAAACGGCAGAAGACCTGACTCAGGAAACATTCCTTCGCTACCTTGAGCATCAGCAGTATCACAGTGTAGAGAAAACATTACAGCTCCTTTATACAATAGCGGGAAATCTCTGCACAGATGAATTCCGCCGCCACAAGGAAACTGAAATTCCTGAAACCCACGCCTCCGATGAGGATATAGAAGAAGATGTCCTGTCAAATTTTACCCTCAGACAGGCACTTGATAAGCTCTCTGACACTGAACGAGAGATCATACTGCTCAGATACATCAATGACGTTCCGATAAATGTCATCGGAAAGCTGTTTGATATGTCAAGATTTGCCGTCAGCAGAAAAATAAAAAGCATTCTTGACAAACTACATAAAGATATGGGAAAGGATGAGCTGATATGAAAAAAAGCGAAAAAATAGCACTTGAAAAAGCTTTCGGCATTCCTGAACCCGAGAAGAAAAATGAGTTTATAGAAGCATTTACTGAAAAATATACAGAAACCTATAAATATAATCAGCAAGACCGCAGAAAGCGACTCATCCCGATAATAATGGGATATGCTTCAACTGCTGCAATTGCGGTTCTTGTAATCGGAACATGGATAAACCTGAAAGACACGGGTAATATGAATCATAAACCTGATGTGCCTATTGTAACAATAACCACCTTTGATAAAACGCACAGTGACGTTACCACGTTTGATGATAAGGTCACCGGAACGACGGGTTATGTTGCTGATGAAGCTTCAAAGACAAAAAGTTCAAAGAATTCAGACAGTAAGTCTGCATTGTTCAAAACAACAGAAACTACGTCCTCCGGCGTTCATAAATCCAAAGGAGAGCCTGAGACTATAGTTCAGGACAATGATGATGAGCCTGAAACAAGCGGCCGAAGCTTACCGGTAACTACTACTGCACATCATGTGCCTGTGACGACAACTGTCAGAACGTCAACCCATCGTACAACAGCAGTTACTCATACTGCCGCAACAACACGGCGTTCTGGTTTGACAACGACAAAGCCGAATGGTAATATACCACAAACTACTACGGCTGCTAAGGGCACGATGTTTATTTTTACGACCACTACAGGAGGTACAATGAGCAACATACCTTCTACTCAGGTAACAACAGCTCCTGCACCGTGTGATAAGACAGTTTCGCCTGATGTTACATACAATTCTGATGGTGAAGTGTATCTTGTCCCGTATATCGATGACGGAGGCAATGCACCAATGCCGTCTCAGTCGGGAGTATATTATTCTGATAATATTGCCGTCTGCGAGGTTGTGGATAAGATATACACCAGCTATAACTATGCGTGCTATACGCAGTATGATGTTATAGTAAAGAAAAAATATTCAGATGACGGCAGTCTGAATAATGGCGACAGAATTTCAATATATATTGAAGGCGGTGTTATGCCTTCACAGCTTTTCAGGCTGATATATGATTATAATTCTGAAATTCCTGACGGAATGATGGTAAAATACATGAAGGGAAATGAAGCCGAGATCAATGTAGGTGAAGAATACCTGTTCATACTTGTAGACGGAAGACGAGTTGTTCCTGAAGGAGCATATACGATATCCGATACAACTGCAACAGCCGTATTTGCTGAAACACCTGACGGATTTGTTTCGCTTGAAGACCCGGATATATACGCATACCCATAAAAATTGCCCATGCAGTCTGATACTGTATGGGCATTATTTTCAGAGCAGCACCGCACAGAGCCTTTCAAGTCAGCTATGTGCGGTGCTTTTGGTAATTTATATTGCTCTGTCTGTCATTCAGCCGTTATTCCTGCATAAGCTGACATGGGAGCATATGGAGTGTCAGAAATAGTCATTGCCGTTATAGAGAACATTTATCAGCCTGATATTTTTTCCGTCATCGGCGTAAACATCTACAATTCCGTAATATTCGCTGACTGATAAATGTAACGTAATATTTCCGTCACTGTCTGCTGTTGCCGTCCATGAGAATTTTTCACCCTCAAACATCGGATCTTCGAGTACAACTGTGATATCGTGATTCGTATAGGGGTCTGCTGTAAATTCAAGAGTGATATCTTCAGCGCCTTGTCCTCCGAACTCCCACTGAGTTTCCGTGATCTCAAAAATTTCAGGTGAAATAGTAGTTGTAACTATTTCGGTTGTAACAATAGTAGACACATCTGAACCGCCGTTATTTGTAGTGATATCTGAGTGCTGGGGTTCTTCAGTTGTTACCGCATGGGTTGTCACAATATGAGTGTAATGTACTGACGTTGTTGTTGTGACAATTGTTGTTACGAAATGGGTGTGATATGCGGAAGTTGTTGTAGTCTTTTGGGTCGTCGAGCGATTTGTATGTACTGCTGATGTTGTAGTTCCCGATACAGATTGCCGGGTAGTAGATTTGGTTGTGCGTATTGTTGTGGAGCGGTATGTCGTAGTATGCGTAGTCGTCGGCTGTGTCTTTGCAGTCGTGCGTATTGATGTGACAGTAGTTGCTTGGGTTGTATGTTCAGTAGTATGTGCCGTTGTATGTTCGGTTGTTGTATTTTCTGTGGCAGCAGTTTCATCTGAAGCCGTAGTCTTTTCTGTTTCTTCAGCGGAGGTTACGGCTGTGACTGAAGTTGTCTGAGCGGCTTTTGTTTTTGATGCTGCTGACGTATTGTTCGAATGTGAAACAGTAGTTTGTGGTGCAGAAATGTCAGTCGTTGTTCGGACTGTAGATGTTGTTATGTCATCGGAGATTACAGAGGTTGTCTCTGTTTCGGTTATTACAGAGGAATGAGGATCACGTTCGGGAGCGTGTCTGAGAGCATCATTTTTCCATATGCCAAAGCCTATAAGAAGGACAGCGCACATACCTGAAGCGATCATTGTATTGCGTCTTATAACGGCAATACGGCGTTTTTTCTCCTGAAGACGTTGTTCGCTTTTGCGGAATACACTATCAGCGATCTGTTTAGAGTCCTTCATAAATGAAACCCTCCTTTTCCAGCTCTGCTTTCAGGGCTTTTTTTGCTCGGTATATCAGATTTTCTATCTGACGTGCAGATTTGTGCATAATTTCTGCGGTATCCGAATTACTGAATCCTTCAAGGAAAGTAAGATGAAGAACCTGACTGTAGTCAGAATTTAGATTTGCAAGAGCCTTATAGAGCATTATCTTCTGTTCTTCTTTGATGTATGAATTTTCAATGTTTTCTTCATCCGAAAGATCATACATTTCATCAATTGAAAAATTTGAGTGACGCTTGCTTTTTTTAAGATAGTCACAGGCAATATTGCGCCCGATCGAAAAAAGCCATGTTTTGAATGAACTTTTTCCTGAATATTTCGGACGTTTCATGACAAGCTGAACAAAAGTTTCTTCCATAAGTTCTTCGGATACACAGATGTTTCTGACGAGGCTGTTTATGTAAAGTGACAGTCCGTCCTTGTAAATATCGATAAGCTCCACCATGCCGCTGTCGTCACCGGCAAGAAAACGGCGATAGCTTTCAGCACCGTTATCCATAGATCATTCCTCTCCGAGAGATTTCTCTCTATTTATTAGTCTTTCATAAACGTGAAAACTCTCAATAAAAAAGAAAAAAATTTTTGAGAAACAGGTGAGAGTTTCTGAAATGAAAAGAGACTAAGTAATATCAGGGGACAGATTTCCATAATTCAAAGTCAAAGGAGGTACATTGAATCACAGCATATCGATTTTTCCCCATATGTGCACTTCTAAAAAACCGTTTTGAGTAAGAAAAAACAGATAGGTGCAGTAGATGCAAGGAAAGCCCTTGAAGGCGTGCTTTTGCACTACGTGAGGGATTGACGCAGTATATGCTGTACATAGCTGCTTTTTCTCAGAAGGGCCTTTTAGAGATGTCCATATATTAGTCTCATTTAAATGAGAAAACTCTCACAATAAATTATAATATATTAAAAATAAATAGTCAATAAAAATTTTATAAACATGTGAAAAAATTTTTCGGATGTTTGTTCATAAAAAGTTTACAATTTAAACCGCACATTCTGCATAAGAATTACGTTAATAATATAGACAAACAAATCCATTAGTTTTTACCTCCTATTGTTTCGCCAATGCGGAACAGAAAATGCCCTGATGCAGTATTTCGTCTGTGTCAGGGCATTTCACGTTTATAGCATGAACAACAAAAGGCAGTACTGCACGTTCTATGTACAGTGTTGCCTTAAATTTTTATAAGATTCGTTTTGAAGAAATTGCAGTTATTACGTGAAACATGAAGTTCCTCCTTGTTCATAAGAACTGCGATCAGAGTTCTGTCAATATCATTTTTATAACCAATGACTTTTTCCATATTCAGGATAATTGAACGTGATATCCTGAAAAACTGTGGCTTGGGGAGATATTCCTCAACTTCAAAAAGCCTTTGCTTCATCTCGAACTTTCCGTTTTTCAGAACAGCAAAAACTTTTCTGTCAAATGCTTCAAAATATATCACGCTGTCAAGCGGAATTTTTTTCATGGATTCGCCGCTCAGTACCATAACATAATTTGCCGATTTGCTAATGTCGTCATCATCCTGTTTTACAGTTTCCTGAATTTCCTCTTGTACAACTGTTTCCTGACGCAGATTCATTATCTCAACGGCAATTGCAATTCGGTTGGCAAAGACCTTGGCAAATCGGGAATAAACATTTTCAGAGGAATAGCCTAACGTCATGAAACCGTATACTTCATTCTCAAAAACGAGCGGAAGAATATGTACATTTTTTATTGCACCAAAAGAAAAATCATCAGGATAGATGTCAGCAGCACGGAAATAGCCGCTTTCTCCGTTTACGAAGTAATCCTTGAGGTATATGCATAATGCTTCATCATCATCTTTGCCCATAAGATTTACGCCCACACTTATCTGGTCACGTATGAGATATTTATGATTTTTTACGAAAAAGCTGAGTTGTTTAAGTGTGCGAATCCTATATATTTCTTCAAATCTGCTGTTTCTGAATTCCATGTTGACTGTCTCATTTTTCTGAAGTCTATCAAGCTGTGAACGAATATTCAGCTTTTTATTTGCACCGCATCCGCAGCTTTCTCCGGTAATAACCTTAAGCTTTGGAGGTTTGATAATTTCAGGTTCAGTCTTATTTATAAGAGCATGGAGAGTGGAGACTGCCTCTCTGCCGCAGTGTTCGGTTTCAGCAGCAATTGTAGTTATCGAAACGGCGGTATTAGAAGCACATGGAGCGTTGTCGAAGCCTGTTACTATCAGGTCATCAGGAACACGCAGACCGCAGCTATAGAGATTTTTTATCAGTGCATAGGCAATTTCATCGCTAAGACACATGACCGCATCAGGTTTATCAACAGAACCGCAGGCAATGTCATTTGCAAGTTTTTCAGCGCCGGTTATCCAGTAGCCGCCGTAAAGGAGATTGTTTTCGTCACAGTCAAGACCATGCTCATGCATCACAGAAATAAAGCCGTCTATTCTGTCATCGGGGATATTTTTATCGCCGCCGAGACAGTATATATTCCGGCAGCCGTGGACATTGATAAGATGTTCAAGTACCATTTCAAAGCTTCGACGGTTTTTTAATGCTTCCTTATTAGGTAAAAGTTCCGAATCACCGATAACCACAACGGGACAACGGCAGTTTTCGTTAAGTGATCGTTCTATCGGCGGAATGAGATTTTTATGTGTACAAAAGGTATGCTCAACAAAAATCACACCGTCATATCGGCTGTAGTCTATCAGGCTGTATACCCATTCTTCATTGTTTGTATATAATTCGGCAGTCTGTGGCATAGCAAATGTAAAAGTACGGTAGCCGTAAAGATTAGCCTGTTTTTGTATTCCGAGGATATATCCGTCGTTATGATTATTTTTTATATCTGAATAAATTACGGCAATTGAACCATTCAAACTCATTATATACACCTCTTTGCAAATATAAACTAAAAAAGCTTGCTATATAAAAAATGTATAGGATTAACCGGGCATTTCATGTGCGATTTTATACATTTTAGTTTTGCCGATGTACAGTTCATGTTCGATTTTGTACCGTTCATGTCGCAAAAACGGGATTTCATCATCAAAAACGTACATCCTGTCCAAATCTATTGATTTTTGTTTTTATTTATGTTATCATGTTGTTGTAAAGAAAAAACAGTAAATTCTTTACAAAAACAAACTATTTTTTTAATGAAAAGGAGATTTACCATGAAAAAAATTATCACAAAACTTGCTGCTGTTTCGGCAGTAGCTATCACAGCCATTTCATCAATGGGTATGACTGCTTTTGCTTATGAGGTCGACGAATCAAATATCAATCATCTAACAAACCATTATGTGCAAAACTATAAACTTGGCGGTGAACACAATTATGGCGGTGCAGGAAAAGTCTGGTCAACAGAAATTCAGCAGAATGATCTTCCTGCATTCGGAACATGGGATCTTCCTAAAACAAGAGATGTAACATTTGTGAATGCTGAGCCTACAGATATTGTCGGCTTATTAAAAGATAATATCGCCAAAATAAATGATCTTGCAACAGCAAAGATGTATTTTGACCGAATTAAAATAAAATCAGTCAAAGAAAATGCAAACGGTAAACAGACTGATTTAGGATATTTTGCAGCACAGCTTGAATATTACAAGTATAATAAGGAAGGCTTATATGATTTTGCATTCAGACTTATGGATGATTACCATGTAAACCAAGTTATGAATAATAATCTGGTATTAGATTCATTCAATTATGATGACAGAACAGGTAAATATACAGGTAAGCTCAAACTTGAGAATTACTATTATGCCGGAATGAAGGTAAGCTGCGGTGACGGCATAACAACATTCAAAGAACCGGTATTGACAACCTATAAAAATAATAAATTTATTTGCACAGAGATCGAATTCAGCGGTACAATTCCTACTTTACCGAAATATACAAGCAGAACAATACCGATTGAAAATGACGGAGCACTGTATTTTACATCACTTAATCGTATCAATATCCTCAATAATCTTAAAATTACATACAATGGCGGTTCATATACAACAAATGAATTTAGCAGGGGATATAACGTGAAAAATAATTCATATTATATGGGAACCCTCGTTTCATCAACTCTTGAGCAGAAGCTTACAGGATCAAACAGAACCATTTTCGAGAAGAATCAATTTACTGCTGTAAGAGCAGAAGGTTCAACACTTTATGTCTGCTTTGGCAGCAATCACGATACTGTTCCAAGCACAAGCGCTCTGAAAAGTCTCCTCAAATGCGGCGGCAGAGACACAATTGTGTTCAATGACTGGCTCAGAGGCAAGCTCAGCTCATACAAAAATATAGTTGTTACATATAAAGCTACAGCTACTTCCAAGGGCGTTCAGCTTTATACCTGCACAAACCCCCAAAATTTCTTTAACGAAATTAGCAATATGTACTGGGGATGAAGATTATTAATATTTAAAAAAATTCAGTTTTATTATATCATAAGTAACTAAAACTGTCAATACTATTAAATTAAAAAAAGACAAGAAGCGGCAAATAATTCCTTTTATGCTGCTTTTTGTCTTATTCTTTTGCGCATTTTTTGCTTGTTTGCATAATATTCTACAATCATGGGCGAATTATCCAAACTTTGCACAGAAAACAGTAATTAGTTTCTGTGATTACTACGAGATAATTAAAAAAAGTTTTCAACTATCAAATATCTATACTCTTTTAAGTTGAAAAGAGTGCATAATCGCCAAATATTTGATTATTTTTTGTTTCATCTTGACAAACAGCGGAATAGTATATTATAATGTAATGAGTTGTGTGAAATAAATATATAATTGTTCTTTTAAATTTCTCATTTAAATTTTCTCTTCTTGTTGATTGACAGAATATTTTGTGAAATGATATAAAGGCGATTGATGATCACCTTGATGTGAATTTACTATAAATAGTCACATACATTTTTGTATCAGACGCAATATGAATATTATAGGTTGTGTAAAAATGAAAAAACGTAAAATCAGTTTTAGTCCGCCGGACATATCTGAGCTTGAAATAGCAGAGGTTGCAGAAGCATTTCGTTCTGGATGGATTACCACAGGACCAAGAGTAAAATTGTTGGAGCGACGCTTAGCAGCATATATTGAAACAGGCAGAACCGATATTGACTGCGATACTGATGAAGCAAAAGAAAGGTATAGTAACAAAGTAGTTTGCTTAAATTCTGCAACTGCTTCAGAGGAACTGAACCTTCGTGTTCTTGGCCTTCAGCCCGGAGATGAAGTCATTGTTCCTGCCTATACATATACTGCAACCGTTTCTGCCGCTATTCATTGCGGGGCGATAGTGAAGTTTGCGGACATCCAAAAGGACGGTGACAGTGTTACTCATGCTCCTGAAATGGATTATGAGAAGCTTGAAAAAACAATCACAGAAAAAACTAAGGCTATAATTGCAGTTGACCTTGGTGGTATTGTGTGTGACTATGACAGAATATTTGAGATTGTTAAGAGGAAGAAAGGTTTGTTTAAGCCTCTTGATGATCACGGTAATGTTTTGTCTGACTTAGGCAGTAAGATACAGAAAGCTCTTGGTCGTGTGGCTGTTGTTGCAGACTGTGCGCATAGTCTTGGTGCAAGCAGAGTGTTTGCTGGTCAAAGGAAATATTGTGGTGCAATTGCTGACTTTTCTTCATTCAGTTTTCATGCTGTCAAAAACTTTACGACAGCCGAAGGTGGCGCATCTGCATGGAATTTGCCGGAATCATTGTATGATACAGGTGTTACTGATGCTGATATTTATAAGATATATCAACTGTTGTCGCTCCATGGTCAGAACAAGGATGCTCTTGCAAAAAACAAACTCGGGGCATGGGAGTATGATATCATCGGCGCTTGGTATAAATGCAATATGACTGATATTATGGCTGCTATTGGTTTGAGACAGCTTGATAGATATCAGGCAATGCTTGAACGCCGAAAAGAAATTATCAGGAAGTATGATAAAACTTGTGATGAACTTGGAATAAGTCATCTTGTTCACCATACTGATATTGTAGACAGCAGTAATCATCTGTATTTGACACGTATTCCAGATATTTCCGAAGAACAGCGAAATGCATTGATCGTGAAATTTGCTGAAGCGGGCGTTGCAACAAATGTACATTATAAGCCACTTCCGATGATGACAGCATATAAGATCAGTGCAGTTGATTTTTCAAATTCATATGATTATTATCACAACTTAATTACACTTCCTCTTCACACGATGCTGATGGATGAGGATGTAGAGTATATTTGTGAAGTGATAAAAGAAGTTTTTAGAGGTTATTCATGTTGAGACGATGGGAAGAATTACCAGAGTTTATGAGAACTCCTGAAGTAAGACCATATTGGGAGAAACTGTATAGAAAACGTTTTCAGCTTGTATTGAAACGATTTTTTGATTTGGTAATTTCGATTATAATTCTGATCGTTACAATAATACCAATGATTGTAATAGCAGTTGCGATTAAACTTGACTCAAAAGGTCCAGTGTTTTATCGGCAGGAACGAGTCACTACATATGGAAAGCATTTTAAGATACACAAGTTCCGTACCATGGTCAGCAATGCTGATAAGATTGGCTCTGCGGTAACTGTGAGTAACGATAGCAGAGTAACAAGGGTAGGTTCAAAGCTTAGAAATCTTCGCTTGGACGAGCTTCCACAGGTGTTTGATGTTATCAGTGGAGATATGAGTTTTGTTGGTACAAGACCGGAAGTAACTAAATATGTGAAAAAGTATAAACCTGAATTTTACGCTACATTGTTGATGCCAGCTGGAATTACTAGTGAAGCGAGTATAAGATATAAGGATGAGTATTCACTACTGTCTGCTGCTGATGATGTGGATATAGTATATATAAAAGAAGTCCTGCCAGCTAAGATGAAATGGAATTTGGAGTCCGTCAGAAGATTCGGATTTTTTCGTGAAATTTTAACGATGTTTCGTACTGTTGCTGCAGTGCTGGGAAAGGAATACAAATGAATGGATTATAGTGTCTTGTTAACTGTGTATAAATCAGATTGCCCTGAATATTTTAAATTGAGCCTGGAAAGTATGATTAATCAAACATTTCCATCTAATGATATAGTTATTGTTCTTGACGGTCCTGTACCACAGTCAATAAAAGATATTATTGAGCATGCTATGATGACATATCCATATATAAATCTTTTGCAACTTGAAAAAAATGTTGGATTGGGTAAGGCGCTTAATGAAGGAATAAAAATATGTAAAAATGAGTTAATTGCCAGAATGGATTCTGATGACATTTCGTTATCAACCAGATGTGAAAAACAATTGAAAATGTTTGAAAAAGATCCGAATTTGGATATTGTTGGTTGTCCGGTTAAAGAATTTATTGGAACAGTTGAGAATATTGTAGGAAAAAGAGATGTTCCGCTAGATAATGAATCTATTCATAAGTACAATAAAAGAAGAGATCCTTTTAATCATCCAACCGTTATGTATAGAAGAAGTAAAGTTTTGAAATATGGTCCATATGGTGACTACAGAAAAAATCAAGATACAGATTTGTGGATCAAAATGCTTTCAAATGGCTGCAAAGCAGCAAATTGTCCTGAATATTTATTAATGTTTAGATTCGATAGTAATACATATAAAAAGCGAAAAAGTTGGATAAATACTAAGCTACTTATTGAAATAAGAAAAAAAGCTTGGAAAACGGGTTATTGTTCTTTTATTGATTATATGTTTGTTGCATTTGCTCAGTTAGGAATATATTTATTACCTGCGCGGTTCCAACGATTTATATATAAGACGTTTTTGAGGAAATAAGTATGGAAAGTAATAATATGAAATTTTCTATTATAGTACCTGTGTATAATGCAGAAAAATACTTAAATAGATGTAATATTAATATATTATCTCAAACATACCAAAATTGGGAATTAATATACGTGGATGATGGTTCGGTTGATAATAGTTGGAAAATAATTCAGACTATGTCAGCTAATGATGCAAGAATAAAAGGTATTCATCAAGAAAATGGCGGACCAGGTTCTGCACGAAATTTTGGAATTGAAAATTCAACTGGTGATTATATTGTTTTTGTTGACGTGGATGATGTAATTGATCATGAGTATTTGCAACTACTGAAACCGATAGCATATGATAATGACATTGTTTTTATCGATGTTAACCAAATTGACCTTCAGGGAAAGGTTTTACGAGAAGAAAAAATGTCGGTATATTCAAACTTATCAAAAGAAATGTTCTTTCGTCAAATGATGACTGGCAGGATACCTTGGGGAGGTGTTAGAAAGAGTGTCAGAAGACAATATATTCAAAAATATAATATTAGATTTTCTAATTTAAAGGTTGGTGAAGAAGCTCTTTTCAGTATAAAAACATTACTATATACTGATAAAATTGGTTTTTTGAGTGAACGTTGTGTGTATATGTACGAACAACATGATAATAGTCAATCTAATGTTCATTTAGAGGATCCTTGGGGAGGAACATTTGAAGTAATTAAGGATTTTTTATCTTCAAATAATATATATAAGAAATATGCTGACACTTTGAATGCATTTAATGTGTCATCTACTATTGTCTCTTTTGATAGAATCGCTCAGTATTGTAGCGGAACAGAGAGGAAAAGGAAAATTAAAGAAAGATTTAATATTTACAAACAAAGAATGGATCCTAATTATAAAATAGACTATAAGTCATTGCCTGTTAAAGCATATATTTTTATTCCTTTTTTAAGTTGTGGAATTACTTTCCCAGTTGTATTAGCTAGTCAAATTAAGAAAATAATAAAAAGTGCAGGTAGAGATTTATAATGAAAATTGCATGTATAGCATTTCTTCATGGAGCTGGTGGAGCTGAAAGACAAATAACTATGCTTGCCAATTCTTTAAGTGAAGATGAAACTAATGAGGTATTTTTAATTGTTTTAAATCAATTTAATAAAAAATATGACATAAGCAAAAGAGTAAAAATAATTGATCTATCAATGGCTGAAATTAAAAAAAATAGTATCGTAAAACGTTTCCTTTCTTATCGTAAGGCAATATATTCAATTTGTCCAGATGTTACTATTCATTTTTGGTTACAGAGTGTTTATTTTTCTTTTATGTTAAATCCACAAAAAAAGGGAAAAACTATATATTCTGAAAGAGGAGATCCAGGTGATTTAGAATATAAAGGTCTATTAGGTTTAATAAGAAGTATATCATTCAAATATGTAGATGGCTTTGTGTTTCAATCAGAAGGAGCTAAAAGCTATTTTAATAAAAGTATACAATCAAAATCAGAAATAATACATAATCCAGTTTCTGTGCCGCAAAATGTTTACAAGATACCAATCAATAGAAAAAAAGTTATAATCAATGTTGGTAGACTTCATAGTCAAAAAAATCAAAAGTTATTAATAGAGGCATTTTCAAAAATACAAACTGATTTTCCAAATTAAAATTTGGAAATATATGGAGATGGTGCATTAAAAGACGAGTTGATGAATTTGATTGAACAAAGAAATTTATTAAATAGAGTTTTTATCTATCCGAGTAATAGTAATATATTTGATATAATAAATAATTCTTCTTTATTTGTTTTGACATCTAATTATGAAGGGCTTCCAAATGTTGTTATGGAGGCAATGGCCTTAGGAGTTCCTTGTGTTTGTACTGATTGTAGACCAGGTGGAGTAAGAACCTTGATAGAACACGGCGTGAATGGAATGATTGTTCCAAGAGAGAACGTAGAAAAATTAGCTGAAGTGATTCGATATATGCTTGAAAACAGGGAATATTCTGAAAAAATAGGAATTGAAGCAATGAAGATAAGGGATAATCACTCTTTAGAATGTATTTTTTCAAAGTGGCGAAATTATATAAATTTAATAGTTGAAAATAAGAAATGACTTTTCAAAAATATTAAGGTGGTACATATGTTAAGAAAGAAAATATTTGGTATTGAACATATTTTTTTCCTTTTAGGCTTTGTTATGACAATAGGAGAAAAAATGAATAAATATTTTGCATATGCCTCATCACTATATACGTATGTTGGAGGAGTAGTTATAGTTGTTTCTTTTTTTTCCATTTTACAATCTAAAGTTATTAATAAATACTATACTAACTATAAATTGTTTTGGCTACTTTTTGTATCAGTATTTTTAATCACTTCTTTTCATTATTTTATGACTAATAGTTTTGATAGTATTATTGAGTATTACAAAGTTCCTATTTTTATTTTACTAGGATGCTGTTCTTCCTATAATATGTTTAGGAATGAAAAGGTAGTTGAGTATTTATTGCTTGGGTTTATTCTTGGACAAGTGTTGCTTTTACCGTTTGGAAGCACAGGAATATATGATGATGGAATAAGGTTTATGGGAACATATATGAATCCTAACACCTATGCCGTTGATTGTATTGTAGTAATTTTTTCTTCATTTTTCTTTGCAGAGAAAAATGATAAAAGAATTAATAAATTTATTTTTTATTTCATTAGTGTGCTGTTTATGTTTGAATTATTAAGAACAGGAACAAGAGGCGCATTATTGGGTATAGGCACAACATTTATTTTACTGTACTTTTTTTCAAAGAATAGATTAGCAAAGATTTCAATTTTGATTGTAAGTTTATTAATTTGTTTGCTTTTTATTATTATTAATGTGGATTTGAAAACAATTGCTTCAATTAGATTATTTGATAAATCATTTTTTAATAATGAACGCTTAAAAATATGGGGGGAATATTTAAAAAATATGAATCTTTATTTTTGGACTGGATTGACAGATCAACAAATAAAGATGATATATTACAAAACCCCACATAATGCTTTTATTGGGATGTTTGTAAGATATGGTATTTTAACTTTCATAATATATACTTTTTTGTTGTTAAAAATGTTTTTTAAATGCTTATATATATTAAAAAAAGATACTGAAAATAGTTTATATAGAAATATTTCATGTATTTATTTAGCTGTTTGTATTTCAGGACTATTTTCCGAGAATTTGACATTTAGGGTAACATATTTGATTCAGGCAATCTGTGTTTGGATGTTATATAAAATAGTTGATCATGGAGCAGAGCAAAACGAAGTTGGCAGACGACAAAAGGAGTGCAAGTGCGGCGATACCGATATCCCAAAGAGAAAATAGGTATAGCAAAGCTGACCTAAGCAAAAGAAAGGCTTAAGTCTGATAAAAATATGAATATTATTGCTCCGCCAATTAAGTCTTGAATATTTTATGCGAAGTAATGAAGGAGAAAGTC
>JAZUJY010000215.1:0-21555 GCA_045643005.1 Oscillospiraceae bacterium
AAACGCCAAAGCAGCATCTTATGAAAATCAATGCAAGCGTGCTCCTATTTCGTGCAAAAGAAAATCGAAAAAAGAGTCTGATTCGATTACTTCAGATTGCACTGTTGAAAAGTAAAGTTAATTAAAAGCGTCTATACTAGCTATAAAAATTGATAATGTTGTTATTCTTTGTTGTCCGTCAACAATAGTATAATACGATATTCCATTCTCTTTATCACTATCTTGACATAATACAATACTTCCTATAAAATGGCTCTTTTCAAAGCCATTCATAACAACCATTACATCATCGTACAATTCTTGCAAGTTTCTTGTTTTCCAAACATATTTTCTTTGATTTTTGGGCATACGATAGCAATTTTTAGAAAACAAAAAATCAACTGATTTATCGTCAGCAGTAAAACTCATGATTAATCACCATCATTTATTCAGAAATTTATACGTGTTATATAGATAATATACCCAAAACACAAAAATCTACCATTGCTGTTTTTTAGGTATTATACTTCCCCTCAAAAAACTCCCACGCCGTCTCATAATCCTTCTCTCTGTCACACCTGTCAAACGGAGCAACATACTCAATAGTCCTCTCCACAGGGCCACCAGGCTGAGTATCATCAGTAATAGTACGATAAAACTTCTTTCCTGCTTCAGCACCTTTGATTTTCTTTTCCCATTCAGGTCGCTTATATGTTAAGTCTCCATAATTTTTAGAAGAAAAAACAATTCTACCATTAACATCATACCATGTATCTGCTTCATATTGCTGTAATACCGGAAACTGAATACGGTAGATTGTTTTAAGTTGCTCAAGGGTCATGCCTAGTGCCATAGCTGTAAGAACGTCGATTTCAACAAGGGCTTGTCTACGTTCGTAATCTGTACGAAATGGTGTATTCCATGACCATTTCTCTGAAAGAGAACAAAAGCGATTATTATTTAGGCGGTTATCATTTTTACTCCATTTTTCAAAGATAAATCTTTCTTCCCAACATTTTTCCCATAAAGATTCATAATACTTCGTTAAACAATTTAACAACAGTGCTCTAATTAGTAATTCTTTATGTCTATTAGGGTCTAAAACTGGAAATTGTAAATTTACTCCAAGATTAATATGAGTTTTTCCTAGAACTTTTACAAAAAAATCATATGGTATACTGTTTTCTAAAGCATTTAAACATACTAACTTTCGTTCGTCTATCATTGTAATACCATATAAAGTCATAACAAATGATGCTCCAATTGGAATAATAGATGAAGACAGTGTTCGTTCCCATGACACGCCAACATATTCTCGATTAACAAGCATGTAGCTTTTATTACACTTTTCTCCCCATTGAGTAACAGGGATTCTATTGGTAAATTCTTCTTTAGTGCATGAGATTTGATATTTTGAACGCGGAAGGTAATCATCTGAAATATTTGTTAAATCAATGATATCATAATCGCTATTACTTTTATAATTTTTTCTCGCTGTTTGATATAAAGGATTCGCATTTCCGCAATATGGTCCTACAAACACTGCTTTATTTACATCATCTACAAATTCAGATTTAGCATAAAAAGTGCCATCTTCTTGAGAATAAGTCTCATGCCAAAATTGCGTTCCATATATTTCATCACTATAATTTTGTAGTTTATCAGAGCAATTACTAAATTGTAATAATACCTTCAACAAACTTGCAGCATGTATTTTTGGCAACTTGGCTCTTAAGTAATTACCTGAATCATCAAATAATTTAGAAAACAATTCTAGTTCTATTTTACCTACTGTTAATATTCTATCCGAATGTCCTTGAATACTCCAGTCACCATTATCATCTTTTAACCCAGGCACTTGCCCTCCAATAGATGAATCATAACACTCATCTATTGTTGAAACCATGTATAAATTTGAAATACTATCAAACGTATCACTTTCATTATTATTATAAACATTTAAACTATAAACATTACTATGATGTATTTCAGAAAATAATTTTTTTTCGTTTACAAATTGAAAATGATATTTTAATTTTGGATATAATTTTTCACGTAATATTTCGCATTTAGGATCATCATAAATAACGTCAGGATGTACAAATGCAGATACCCCATTAGCATTATTAAAATACCAGGAATTAGGAATAAAACACTTAAAAAGATTAGGAGACCCATTTAAATCAGGATAGTTGCTTTTTGCTCCTAAAAATGATTGTTGTCCTGATATAGATTGATATTCTTCAAAATACAATTTTTTACATTCTGTAATTTTTAATGTTTCCCCACGCATATGCGTTGTCTGTGTAGCAGAAAGTTTTTTTACAGAGAAAACTGGATTAACATCAGATAAAACACTTTGCTCAATCCATGCCAATGCAATCCATGGAGGATTTCCAATCGTAAGATCAAACCCACCTCTATCCGCAAATATCTCTGCAAATTCAAGTTCCCAATGCATAAACTTATTTGCTTCCGCAATATCACGTGCAATTGCAAGTCGAGGAAAATTATCACAAAGCCAAGGAATATTAACTTCTGTATCTTTCAGAGTTATTCCTTCTTCATCAGGTTCATCATTTTCCCATAACGAAAGCTGCTTATCAGTTTCAACTTCTGTCTTCATTACACCATGAAGAATTAAATCCATGTCATATAAGAATTCTGATCTTGAAGGAAGTTCATCTGCTTTTTCAATAGGCCAGAACCATAAAGCACACCAATAATCCATTGCAAACTTTAATCTTGCATATGCACCTGCATCTTTTTTTGATTCTGTTTTATACATTCCGTGCAGATACAAATCCTTCTGTCTTATCGTCATAGGAACCTGATCATTTGATACAATTTCATGACCAAATATTGATAATTCTGTTCTTGTAAGTTTCTTTAATTCTTTTCGAGCAGATATCTGTTCTTTCCATAACTTGTCAACATATTTACTTAATTCTTTAAGTACCGCAATATCACTTTCGCTATAAGGCTTGTTAAACTCCTTGTTCCATGCAGTCATCATCTTGATACCATCCGGAGCAAGTGATTTGATTACTTTATCAGAATAGCTGCACATACCCGGATCACCAAGAAGGAAGTGATAAATACGGTTCTTCTGAGCCGCACTTCTTCCAAAAGGAATACGTTCCGGCGCCATCTCAAACCATCTGAGATTCTTTGAAGTTGCAGTAAGATTTGACGGAGCATAGCCCTGACGTCTTGCACCAATAAGTGAGTTGCCGTTGACAAGCTGTGCACCAAACCACGGTACATAACCACCTTCGTAAATTGTATTTAACCAAAGAGAAACCTCTGCAAGTTCAACCGCAACTGGATTTAAGTCAATACCGTAAACATTGTTGTCAGAAATATACATCTTAATCTTCTGCAGCTCTGTCTGACGCTTTTCAGAAGCAACAGTTTCACCTGTTTCCTTCTGCTTTTTATCAAGATAAGCTTCGGCAAGCTGATTTATTGCTTCGTTAAGGAAGGCCGCACTTCCCATTGCCGGCTCGCAGATAGTAAGTTTTAATATATCATCAGCTGTCTTGTCCTTGAGAAGTTCCTTAAGAGCATATTTTACAAGGCACTGTGTAAGGCATTCAGGTGTGTAGTAAGAAGCAGACTTTTCACGTTCTCTACCAGCGAGACGATAAATAAACTCACCTTTCTTATGTACACGAAGTGTATTGCTGCCATCATCAAGACGAACACGTTCATCTTCATCATACTGATCAAGTTCTCTCTCAGGAACAAAGTAACCTACATCAAGGTCATCAACCTTCTCACCCTTGGCTTTAACTTCATACAGATTTTCCTTAGCAATAAATCCACGGTAAGAAAGCAGTGCCTCATATACAGCACCCATCTGGTTGATACCGAGATTTGCATATGAAATACGACCTCTTCTTGCATTTTTCTTACCGGAAGCTTTAGTAAGGCTCATAAGATCAACGATACGCAGCATTACCCGGTTGCGTATTTTTGCATCTTTGAGTGTAGGAGTATATTCCGGATCAAAAATATGAGCTTTAAGCGGATGAATAATAAACATATCATGCTTGCTTTCAAGGCGCATCGCCTTATTATAAAGCTCTTTATCTTCAGGATATCCGGTATAAATCATATCATACAGTTTTGAAAGTGTTTCATGAAGATAGTATCCGTCTCCGACTTCATCAACATCATCTCTGATATTATCAGCTATATCACGTAAACTTTCAAGAGAATACCCGATGAAATATGTCTGTTCTCTGATAGGCGCAAAACCCAGTTCAGGACGAGCTTCTATAAACAATACAAACAGCATCCTGTACATGTATCGTAAACATTCAAGTGTGAGCTGACCTGCATCAACATCTTCCGGAGAAGTATTTTTTTCCGTAGCAAGATGGTAAAGCACTTCATTACCAAGAAGTTCTATACTTTCCCGAAGCGCATATTTTAAATCCTGTGATACACCTGAAGCATGACGCTGCGAATTATCAGAAAGTGTATCAAGCAGTATTTTTCCGTCATTCGGACAGGTGCTCTCCTTGTGAAGCAGAACCGCCATAGCCTGAAGAGTAGTTTCTTCACGGCGTCCGAATATTGTTTCAAGTTCAAACTGAATATAACGCTTCGCATTCCACTTCTCTCTGTCGATAAGTGCTATCTGATTAAGTGTAATAATCATCAGAAAACGCGGAGGTTCAGAGTTTCCAAAGAGAAGCTTTGAGATAAGATCTTCATTTTCTAAATTTACAAAAGTATCCTTAAACGGAGCAGTATCAGTATCTATATGCTTGGTGCTGAATACACGGCTGTTCATAACGGTGCTTTCATCAGTTACACCATGAGCAAGAACCACCCATAACAGCGGAGCGCCATTTGATTTTGTAATCTCAAGATAAACAGGAATATCCTGCTCATCAACAGTTATATTGAATTCCTTCGCTTCAGGATATCCAAGCGCAGCGATATAACTGTCGGCAAGATCTTTTATATCCTGTAAAGCCTGAATACTTTCTTTGCTGGAATCCTTATATTTATTCATAACCGGGTAGAACTGCTTGGCACATTCACGGAGTGATGACCACGGAGTTTTATATTCTTCCTCTTCCTTAGCCCTGTTTCTCCAGTCTGAGATAGTCGCTTCTGTATTTTCCTCAAATAATGAAGACAAATAGTGATTTGTATAGTATTCATTTAAAAATGTAATACCTGATAAATCCATACTCATATCTTATACCCCCATAACTACTGCAACAACACGAATATAAGGATTATTCTGTATTGTCAGAGTATCCTGAACCCATGTATAGAAACGCTCAAACAGTTCATCAACCTTACGTTCCTGTTCATTCTTTCTTCTTTCATCCGTAAACAGTGAAAGCTGATAGTCCTTATGTCTCTCTTCAAGACTGCTGAGCTTATCAAGTTCTTCATCAAGCAGAGGTGTCATGCGCTGCTGATAACTGTCATAGTGTTCTTTAAGATGTTCTTCTGCATGTGAAATTACATCTTCAAGCAGTGATGAGGCTTCAGAAAGTTCACTCTCACCTATTCCGTTTACATTCGGAATCTTTTCATTTCTAAATCCTGTTTTCTGAATAATCTGTTCCATTTCAAGTTTCTGAACGAACTTTCCGTTCCTGTATGAGAAGCCAAACCACTCATCAACAAGCGGCGTAGATTTTTTATTTGGAATGCTTCCTGTGAGAACGAATACTATTTCACCTTTTTCAAGACCGGTATTTAATCCGACAACCGGAGCTTCACCTCTTCCGAAGAGAAGTCCTGACTTGTCATTTACCCAGGTCATAATCGGATGCAGTGACCAGAGATACTGAATCTGAGGCCATACTGTATCTTCCATGTTGTTCTGCATGCTCTTTTTCATTTCTTTCATGCAGAAATCCTTATCATCACATAAGCGTATTGAACCATCTTTAGGAAGAGCTTCTTCAGGCATCAAAGCCTTTAATCTCCTCATAAGCTCATCAGTTACTTTTATTTCAAGACCGGAAACAGTTTCTAGCGGTATAATTGGATGAGTTTCTTTTCTGTTAAGATATGAAAATGCATTTTTAAGATAATTTATATCACTAAAGAGAGTTTC
The DNA here is from genome assembly GCA_045643005.1 of Oscillospiraceae bacterium. Taxonomy (GTDB): domain Bacteria; phylum Bacillota; class Clostridia; order Oscillospirales; family Ruminococcaceae; genus HUN007. The sequence goes on from JAZUJY010000215.1 coordinate 6,074, forward strand.
GTCATCTCTTGTCTTAACCTGTTCCTTAACATCATCCGCTGCAGCTTGCGCCATAAGTTCTTCAAAAGGATTGAATTCATCCCCTGCATTGAAAAAGCTCTCAAAAGCAGCTGTATCAGAACCAGTTTCAATAGTTTCAGCAACAACAAGTTCTTCTTTTTCTACTGAAAATTCACCAAGCAGAAGTGCAGGATCTCCGATATTTTTAAGTGCCTGTTCTTCCTTATTGATAAGAATTTCAATAATACGCATATCGCCCTTAATGTGCTTATTATCACTCTCGATGAGCATATATCTGATATCAGGGCGCTTAGTCTGGCCATAACGGTCAATACGTCCGTTTCTCTGCTGGAACACCATAAGAGACCATGGAATATCAAAGTGAATCATCCTGTGGCTGAGATAATGAAGGTTAAGACCTTCTGAAGCAACATCTGATGCAACAAGTATTCTTACCGGTGATTCTTCACGTCCAAAGTTTTCTACTATGCTCTGCTGATCAGCATCACTCATGCCACCGGAAATCTCAACGACCTGCTTGTCATTCATCTTCAGATCTTTACGAAGGTTTTCAGTAAGGAATTTCATAGTTTCAATACGTTCTGTAAAGATAACAATACGGTCATCCTTGGCAGCAGAATTCCATGCATATTCCGGATTCTTCATAAGTTTCAGAAGATTCTGGTATCTTGAAAAGTCTGCAGGCTGAATCTGCTTTAATGCATCAAGCAGTTCTTCAAGCAGTCTGATATCATCTATATCCTTGTCGTTGTATTTTTTACGAAGCTTCTTAAGACGTTCTTCTATACTCTTTATACATGCTGCCGGGCTGGAGAAAAGGGATTTTTCAAGACTTGTTTTGAAAAGCTGTCCGCTGCCTTTTTTCTTGTCAGTATCCATCTGCAGCTGCATTTCTCCGAATATTTCAAAAGCATATTCTTCCTTAGGGGTTGCATGACAGCGTTCCAGTTCAATTTTTCTTTCAAGAAAAGAACCGGCAACCTGATCCTTAACATCATTTTTAAATCTACGAATGCAAAGTCCTTTGATATCTTCCGGTGTATAGTCATTTTCATCTACAATAGCTGTAGGATCGAGCATATTCATAAGCGATGCAAAACTTTTTGCACGACCATCATGAGGAGTAGCTGAAAGCATAATCATTGTATCCGAACGTTCTGCAAGAAGTTTTGCCAGTCTTGCTCTCTGCGCCTGCTTTTCACCACGTTCTGCAACATTCTGCGCTTCATCAATTACAATAATATCCCAGTATGCCTTTTCAAGATGCGTTCTGTATTCTATATCACGCTTCAGGGTATCAATAGATACAATTGTTTTGTCATAATAAAAGAACGGATTATAGTTTGAAGGAAGTTCCTGTCGTATTCTCTGAATTCTGTGTGAATCAAGTCTTACAAGAGGAATGGTAAAACGGTTCCACATTTCCTTCTGGAACTGAGTCATCATACTCTTAACTGTAACAACAAGAATTCTTCTTCCTTTGCCGCGCTTTATAAGTTCAGACATAAGAATACCGGCTTCAAGTGTTTTACCAAGACCAACAGTATCAGCGATAAGAATGCGCTGACGCGGTCTTTTAAGTGAAATACTGGCCGGATCTAACTGATATGGCATGATATCCATAGCAGCCTTGTTACCAATATGTAAATCTGTATCAGTAGGAATCTTCTGTCTCCACTGACTTTCAAGGAAAAGCTGTGTTTTTCTGAAGTTTGGTGAATCGTCTGCAACAAGTTTTATTTCAGCCGGGTTTACCACCTTTATAGTTTCAAGGTCTGAAAGAAAAATAGCAGATTTATCTTTTACAAGCGGTGATATACCGATACAGTATAATACCTTGTTACCTATCTCGTTATTTTCAACTTTTTTTACCATCCATTCTTCGTCACGGACAATAATTCTCATACCTGGTGCAAAATCTGACATAACAAGCTTTCCCCTTTGCATTTTATTACAAAACATATAAAATAATTATACATCATTTTAGCCAATTAGTCAAGCTGGATCAAATCTTATTTTGTTATATAATACAAAAAGCATTGGCATATTCTGCTAATGCTTTTTGATAGGTTTTATATTTTTATTGATGAGTTTATGTACCCGGATGTGCTAACCTGTTTCGGGATCAAAAGGAGCATTTTCTTTTGTCAATACAAACTGCTTTAGATTCAAAGCTCTGCTTTTAACAAGCAGAGGCGATTCGCAGAATCGCTTCCGTTCAGTCGGAGATTGTACTCCGACTGAGCGGAAAGATAGAACCGGCCGCCTGCAGAGGCGGGGGATATCCTCTGTGTTGTTATAAAAATGATATCCGGTGAGAAAATACAGGTTGATACTAGAACATTTCAGAATGATATGACAACATTCACCTCGGCAGATGATGTAATAACACTTCTTATTCATCTTGGATATCTTACTTATGACAATTCAACGGGTGAAGCGTGGATACCAAACAAAGAAGTTCATGAAGAATTTATAAACTGCATTAAAAACAGTGGCTGGGAAGAAGTAATGAATGCTACTGACATAACTATTGAAAACTGTTCAGTGGTAAAGCGCTGCTGATTTTTTTACATTCTTTCTTTGTATTCAAGTTCTATAATATCATTTTCATCAACTTTTCCATCAAAATTTTTATCTTTGCAGAAAACATGAAAGTCTTCTCTGTTCATGAACTTGTACAGACAGTCACATGAGCCGTTATCGTTCATATGATCAACCTGGGCACAGTAAAGCATCTTTCGTACTGCCGCCTCTATATCTTTGTGTGAAGCCAGAAATTCGGACATATTTGGTTGTTCGGACTGGCTGTTTATTTTTTTGTCATAAAAATTTGATTCTTTGACCAGACAGTTTATGCAATGCAAAAATGTCTGAGGATTTGACATGAAATCATCGTAGCTCTGATATTTTTCAAAATTCGGAGTGAGAACATTTTTCAAAGCAAGTGAAATCTCATTCTGATTTTCTTTATCTTCTTTTAAATAACCTATATTTTCTGCTCCTGAGAAAAATTCACTGAATACATACCTGCCTTTTCCTTTATGTTCCTGTTCGAAAAGTCTGTATATCTTCATGTATGCATCATAGCTGAGGTCGTGAATATATCCCTTGCATACATCGTCCTTGAACTCATAGTATGTATCCATAGTATTCGTGTTTGTGCAGATAAAATAGTTTTTGTTATCCTTACTGTTATTATAAATGAGATCGTCATATATAAGTTTGCCGTTATCATCACATATCGGCAGCTTTCCGCTTATGCTGTTTATTTCTCTTGAAATGAAATTTCTGAAATTTACAGCACTGTCATCTGCGTTGTGTACAAAGTTTTTGTCTGTGTTTTTTGAAACATAGGAATGAGACATTTCATGGTATTCTCCAAATCCGGGACTCTGGTTTCTTATCCTGTCAATATATGATGTGGAAGCGTCAAGACAGTATTCATTTACAGTTGCTTTTACGGTTGTTCCTATGCTGTATTTACTCATATATGCTGTGTTGTTGTCTTTTCTGAGCTTAATGTATCTTCTGTCTGCTACATCCTCTATACGTCCGGCAGTTTCTTCAAGGCCGATTCTGAATCTGTACATCATTCCGAGAGCAGAGATGACATATGAACGATCTGTTGGATCATATAAGCTGAAAGATTTTTCCGGTATATCTGTCTTCATAATCTGCGTAATACCATACTTGTCATCTTCATCTCCGATAATTACTCTTGAATAGTCTGTGTCATAGCTGCATGACAGACTCTTTACTTTGATGGTACCTGTTACGTGGTCACTGTTTTTTCCGAGCCTCATCTGTGTAAAGAATTTTTCTTCAAACAGATTACAGCTGCTGCTTACTACGGCTTCATATACATCACCTTTCTGTTCAACGGACAGGACTTCAGCCTTCTGGTAGTTAAGATCGTTTTCCTTCCCGTCGTTTACTGAAACATTTCCTAAATATATATGATTGAAAATTTCCTTGTTGTCAGCTTCAACAACCATTTTTGTATCATAAAGTATAAAGTCATGACCTTTATAGCTGTTTAGTTTTGATGCATATGCCGTGATATATGAGTCATTTGCGGAAACGATCATATTTCCATCTTCAAAGGTGACTGATCCGTTATCATCACCCCAGATCTTTTCATGCCATTTTGAACTGTCAAACTCGTTGTATTCTTCAAAAGCTGATGAGTACATAGTAAAAGAAGTGATTTTTACAGTACCTGTAACACTGTCCGTATTTCGGCCGAGTCTTAGCTGACAGTAGCAGGAATCCTGATAATCAAGAGTAATATCTGCTTTGATTTTCGCCTTGTAGATACCGTTTTCAAAACTGCAGCTTATTATTTTCCCTTTTGGATAGTTCAGATCATTGAAAGGATCCGGTATAACATATCCGCAGTATAAATGATCAAGCAGTTCCTTGTCAGTACTTTCAGCTTCAACTATTATGCTTGCTTTATTACCGGCATATGTTCTGTCAATGATATCATCGCAGAATGCTGTTATATACGAATCCTCTGCGGTCAGTGCAAGAGAATGGCCGTCACTGCTTACTGTACCGTTGTCATCCCCCCATATCTTTGCTTTCCACTGACTGAAATCTGTATAATTAACAACAGTATCTCCTTTAATATTTTCGATAATGTAAGGTACGTAATCTATACCCTGTTTTTCACAATATGTTTTTACAAAATCTGATTCGCCGAAAATTTTTATACTATCAGAACCGGAAAATGCTTTATCTGAAATTTTCAGGATCGAATCAGGCATGCATACTATTCCCAGACTTTCACAGCCGGAAAATGCGTAAGGCTCTATTTCCTCCAGACCGTCCGGAAATGTTACAGACAAAAGATCACTGCATCCCTTAAACGTTCCTTCAGCAATATTTTTGATGGTTGACGGAAAGGTTATCTGTTTGAGGTATGTAAGATCTGTAAAAGCATATTTTTCTGTATTCGTTACACCTTCCTCTATTTTTAATGACCATATTCTGTCTTTATATTTTTTCCAGCCTTCATCTGTAATTATTTTTCCGTTGCTGTTTGAAACAGAAAGAACGCCGTTTTCCAGTTCCCAGCCTTCTCCATGGTCACTTCCGTTGTATGTTACAGATTTTCCGGTGCTGTTTAGTTCATTATTCATGCGCATGAGATCAAAAATATTTATTTCTTTGTCTCCGTTATAGTCTGCGTTGTTCTTATTTGCAAGTGAAGTGTCGGGTTTCACCAATATCCAGCCTTGCAAAAGAGAAGTGTCAAACCAGTCGGTTATTCCGTTTCCGTTTATATCCCCTTTTTTTGTGTTATCTTCTTTTGAAAATGCACTCTGTGCTGAAGATGAGGAGATCACAAGTGCCAGTGCAATAACTGCGGCTTTTAAAGAATTTAATTTTTTCATTTTTTTATTCTCCTTTTTACTTTTATTTATATCTGATTTATAACAACACAGAGGATATCCCCCGCCTCTGTGTTGTTATATTCATAGTATTTCTCCGGTATTCAATTTGCATTGTAATAATTGTATTTAGAAATATATAAATCAGTTTCTCTTAAAAAACTTATTATTATTTTATCATATTTTCTAACCTGTTTCAAGGCACAAACGCCCGTAAACTTAGGATTCCTGTTTTAAGGGGTATTTTACATCGGTTACTTTAAAAAATAAGATCATGTTATTTTTTGATAAAAAATTCAAAGCTCTGCTTTTAACAAGCAGAGGCGATTCGGAGAATCGCTTGCATTCAGTCGGAGATTGTACTCCGACTGAACGCAAGGATAGCACCCGCCGCCTGTAGAGGCGGGGGATATCCTCTTCGTCGTTATAAATTGCGCTTATTTTCGAAAAAAATGACATATTGCTCATGCTCTGTCAGGAAATAATTCACATCTCACTGATAATCCGAAAATGTATCTATTATACAAAAAATCACAGAACACTGACTTTACAAATTGTTCTGTGATTTATTTTTACTTTTCATCCACTACCTGGAAAATAATAAACTTGAGATAATAGCTTTCACCTGCAGCCCATAGTATCGGGTGATCAGGTGACTGGGTCCTGAACTCGACCTGTCTTATCCTTTTGTGTACAGATCTTGCTGCCTGACTGATAACATCCTTAAACAGATCTTCTGTCATAAAGTGTGAGCATGAGCATGTGGCAAGGTATCCTCCGTCCTTCACAAGTCTGAGGCCCTTCATATTTATCTCACGATAGCCTTTGACTGCGTTTTTTGTGGCTTCCTTTGACTTAGTAAACGCAGGGGGATCAAGTATTACAACGTCGTATTTTTCTCCCTTTGATGCAAGAACAGGAAGCTCGTCAAGAACATTTGCCGCACGGAAGCTTACTCTGTCGGAAAGGCCGTTTCTTTTTGCGTTTTCAGTTGCCTGAGCAACCGCATATTCGGAAATATCAAGTCCCTCTACCTTTGATGCACCTGCAAGACCGCAGTTAAGCGCAAATGTACCCATATGTGTAAAGCAGTCAAGTACACTTATTTCTCTTTTAAAGGTCCTTTTTGAACCAATCTCGCCCTCACCGCCTGACAGACCTGCGATTATTCTCTGCATGGCAAGGCGGTTGTATTTCTGATCGAGAAAAAATCCGGTTTTCTGTCCGTTTACCACATCGACCAGATATTTTACACCGTTTTCCTCGATTTCTATATCGGTATTAAATTCTTCACCTATAAAGCCCTTGTATACAGGAAGTCCTTCCTTTTTGCGTTCCTTTGCGTCACTTCTTTCGAAAACGCCGTTTATGATAACATCATCGTCAGCCAAAACTTCCTTAAGACAATCTGCAATTATTTCCTTGTATCTGTCCATACCGAGTGCAAGAGATTCTATTACAAGAACATCAGAATATTTGTCAACAGTGATGCCCGGAAGGAAATCAGCCTCACCGAATACAACTCTGCATGCCTTAAGATCTTTTTTTGCAAGCACCGCTTTTCTGTAATCCCAGGCATTTTTCACACGCATTTTCAAGAAATCTTTATCTATAACAGTATCTTCTTTTCTGCTCAGCATCCTTATCCTGATAACAGAATTTGTATTTATAAATCCGTATCCGAGAAAATATCCGTCAAAATCTCTGACAGAAATAATATCCCCGTTTTCAAAGCTTCCTTTTACTTCTCTTATTTCATTGTCAAATATCCAGGCGCTTCCTGCTTTAAAAAATCTCGCTTCGCCCTTTTTGACATATGCAACTGCATCTCTGTTAATAAAATCTGACATTGACTAACTCCATTTTCATATAAATTTTATGATACAGCATCTCTGCTGCAAAATTATTATACCACAATTACAGAATTAATTCAATCAGGATCCTGAACACTGCCTGAAAAAACAGCTCTTTGTCGCTTTATCTGCGGCAAAGAGCTGTCTAATATTGTTTTTATTTATCTGTGATAAGATTATTCCTTAGGTCCAAGTTCTTTTACATTTTCATCATGACAAATGTACTGTTTCAGTCTTGCAAGGTCAGCTATATCAATAATTCCGTTTCCGTCAACATCTGCAGCAAGCATCTGAACTTCATCAAATTCTGTTACTTTCATGAGATACAGACTGAGATATGTAAGGTCGGTAAGTTCAACCACACCGTTGTTATCAATATCGCCGTATGTAAATTCAATTTGTGGAGAATGCATTCTTGCAGCGTTTATGAGAGGATCATTCTTTTCCTTGATATCTATAGCAGCCCAGTCTTCATCTGTTCCGTCATAGTAAACCGTTTCAAGTCCATCACAGTAGTAAAATGCTGCTTTATCTACTGTCTTTACAGTTGTCGGAATTGTTACTGTTTTGAGTTTTCTGAAATAATAGCAGCAATTTTCCGGAATTTCTGCTTCTTCACCTGTAAATTTAATGGTTTCAATGGCTGAGTTGCATGTATTATAGAAACATATACTTCCAAGAGTCTCATTCAGAACAGGTATGGTGAGATCTTTAAGCGCTGAACAGTATCCGAATATTCTGAGTCCTGTTACATTTTCTGTTTCTGCAAATGCTTCATTAGTTGAATCGAGTGCTGTTTTTATACCTGATCCTATTACTGCTTTTTCAAGAGCTGAGCAGCCATAAAATGCATCATTTCCTATTTTGGTTACGCTGTCAGGTACAACGATTTCTGTTATCTCTGAACAGTAATAAAAAGCTCCTGTGCCTATTGTATTCAAGCACTCAGGCAGAACCGGTGAAGTAATTTTAGCTTCTCTGAAAGCATAATCTCCTATTGTTGTAAGCTTTGAAGGCATATTTACTTCTTCCAGTGCTGAACAGTATGCAAAAGCACTGTTTCCGATTACTTCTACTGTATCAGGTATTGTAACTGATTTAAGCTTTTTGAAATAGTAGCAGGAATTATCCGGTATTGCTGTCGCATCTCCTGTTAATTTAATGGTTTCAATGGCTGAGCTACATGTATTATAGAAGCATATACTTACAAGTGTCTCATTCAGAACAGGTATGGTGAGATCTTTAAGCGCTGAACAGTATCCGAATATTCTGAGTCCTGTTACATTTTCTGTTTCTGAAAATGCTTCATTAGTTGAATCGAGCGCTGTTTTTATACCTGATCCTATTACTGCTTTTTCAAGGGCTGAGCAGCCATAAAATGCATCATTTCCTATTTTGGTTACGCTGTCAGGTACTGTGATTTCTTTTAAAGATAAACATCCTCTGAATGCTGATGCTCCGATACTCTTTGTACCGTCAGGTATATTTATCTCTGTCATTTCAGAACAGCTGTAAAATGCTCCTGAACCTATACTTGTTACTCCATCCGGAAGAACTGCTGAAGTAATTTTAGCTTCTCTGAAAGCATAATCTCCTATTGTTGCAAGCTTTGAAGGCATATTTACTTCTTCCAGTGCTGAACAGTATGCAAAAGCATTGTTTCCGATTACTTCTACTGTATCAGGTATTGTAACTGATTTAAGCTTTTTGAAATTGTAGCAGGAATTATCCGGTATTGCTGTCGCATCTCCTGTTAATTTAATGGTTTCAATGGCTGAGTTACATGTATTATAGAAGCATATACTTCCAAGTGTCTCATTCAGAGCAGGTATGGTGAGATCTTTAAGCGCTGAACAGTATCCGAATATTCTGAGTCCTGTTACATTTTCTGTTTCTGCAAATGCTTCATTAGTTGAATCGAGCGCTGTTTTTATACCTGATCCTATTACTGCTTTTTCAAGGGCTGAGCAGCCATAAAATGCATCATTTTCTATTTTTGTTACGCTGTCAGGTACTGTAATTTCTTTTAAAGATGAACATCCTCTGAATGCAGCGTTTCCTATGTATTTGGTTCCATCCGGAATATCAATCTCAGTTAAAGCAGCGCAGCCATAAAATGCATTTTTTTCAATTCTGCTGATAGTATCCGGAAGAACAACTGTTGTAATACTGTTCTTGGTGATACCATTCAATAATCCTTCTCCGACAGAAGTTATCGGCTTTTCTTCAGCAACTTTATTTCCGTTTCCGTCTTCTGTTTCAACAGTACTATTACAGATATACAGTTTTTCTGTTTTATATGTAATCAATGCTTTTTTAAAAGCTGCCAGAGCAGAATTGTATTCTGTTCCTTCCATGCGGCCATAGCCTTTGATGACTGCATTTCCGTCCTCAGAAACATAATAAGTGATAGTTTCAGTAAGTTTTCCTGCTACAGCAAAATTTTCTGTCAGATCAGGAATTTCAATTGTTTCTGATGTTTCTCCAAATTCTTCGATCGTTTCTTCTTCAATCGATTCTTCCTCAATTGGTTCTTCCTCATCAGTTATTATTAATTCCTCAGCTATTTCTTCATCAGTATCTTTTTCTTCTTCATCAAATACCTTTGAATCAACAGTTTCTTCAATTTTCAGTGAAATATCAACTGCATCATTTTCATCAGCAGATGTTGCCAGAATCAGCGTTGAAACATCACTGTCAGCGTAAACCGGCGCTGCTGCAGAAGCACAAATTGAAACAGCGAGCACTCCTGCCATAATTTTTTTAAGTTCTTTCATGATCTTTCTCGGATTAACTCCGAACTCCTTCCATAAAATAATAATAATATACCAACCTCTTATATAATAACAAAATAATTTGTTGTTGTAAATAGCATTTTGATATATTGTGTTCAATCAAGTAAAAAAACTCTCTTAAAGAAATAATAAGAATTATCACTTTAAGAGAGAAAAAATCATATCATATTATATTATTTTTTTATCAGAATACCCAGAATGTACAGAAGCCACGTTTTCAAAAATATTGGTACAATTCTCATTCCTGACTGCCTTTTTTCAGACATATACGTTGTCTCTCCTCCTCAACAAGTCCTGAAAACGACTTTTCATCAAGTTCTCTGCTTTCCTCAGCAATAACAGACCTGTCTGCAAAGGAGTCAAATATCTCCTGTTTTTTCTCAAGCACAGCCATCATTTTTTCCTCTATCGTGTCCTCACACAAAAGCCTGTAAACAAGTACATTTCTTGTCTGTCCCATTCTGTACGCACGGGAAATTGCCTGATTTTCTATGGACGGCTTGAACTGAGGCTCACACAGCACCACAACACTTGCCGACTGGATATTCAGACCTGTTCCGCCGGACTGTATCTGAGCTGCAAGCACCGTTCCGGCAGGTGATCTGTCAAATTCATCTATTATTTCCTGTCTGTGCTGAGGCGTTATCGCTCCGGTTATAGGAGTCATACACTGATCCCCAAGAAGCTCCGATATTTTTCTGATGGTTTCAAGGAAAAATGAGAAAACTATTATTTTTCTTCCGTCTTCCTTTGCATTCGATACAATTTCCATTAAACGTGATGCTTTTGAAGATCTTGACATATCTGCCACATTCCATGACACACGTCTGACCAGTGCATAGTTTTTTGACATGACAGACGTTTCATATGCCTCTTCCTCCTCCATGTTCAGAGTACACCATTCCTTGTTGTCAATAAGTTCAGGAAGCTCAGTCAAAACATCCTCTCTTTTACGTCGGTAATATACAGGTGCAACAGTTTCCCTGAAATGTTCAGCAGCAGACAAGGCCTTCATTCCGTCCGCTTTATTTGCTATATCCGGTCTTAATATGTCGATAAGTGAAACCATTTCGTCCACGTTATTTTCAAGAGCTGTTCCGGTCATAAGAAGCACTCTGTCTGCATGAAAAGAAATAGTCTTCACGTTTTCACTTCTGTGCGCCTTAGGATTTTTTATATAGTGAGCCTCATCAACGACCAGCATCCTGAATTTAAACGAATCGTCCATCTCCATAACTGCTGTCGTTTCAAATGTTGTGACACCTACACCGCCTGTTCTTATCCAGCTTCTGAACTCTTCATGCTTGCTTGCCCCATGGATCTTTGTGACCTTCAGATCACTCATTTTTTTAATTTCACGGCACCAGTTAGAGAGAACACTTGCAGGGCACACAACCATAAAGTGTGTTCCGCCGTTGTTGTGAAGGGAAACCATGGCAGCAATTGCCTGCACGGTCTTTCCAAGGCCCATTTCGTCACCGAGAAGAACTCTTTTTTGGTGAAGAATATATTTTACACCCCATTGCTGATATTTTCGAAGCTCGCAGAGCATTCCCTCCGAATATATTTTTTCGTTTTGTATTTCACGTGCCAGATCTTCAGGAAGTCCATAAAGTGCATCATCATTTCCAAGAACTCCTGGAGCTATCTCTTCAAGACAGCTGAAAAACTCTACCGGACCTGTTTCAAAGCTCCTCCATGCCTCTTCATCCTTACAGTTTGAAGCGTTTGCAAGCTTTAGCACGATGTCATTCAAAGTCTGTCCGTAAGTACTTCCGAACTGAAGAGATGACAGATAGGCATATCCATCCTCTGCTTTTTTCTTTTTTTCTCCCGAAGCAAAGATCCACTTTAAAGTTCCGTTTGCTTTTTCTATTGAAAGAACGGATTCCGTTATCTTGCTGTTATATGCGTTAAAAAGCTTTTTACATTCATGGGCAACAGGTTTTATCGTCCTGAATTTGAAAAGAGCACGTACAAGAGCTGAATTTTCCGGGGTTTTATTATCAACACTCAGTTTGAGTTTGACTCCTTTTCTTGCATTTGAGACTATCTCGTCAACTTCCGATCTGATAAGAAGTGCCGCCTCCATGCTTATACCCTTCACCTCTTCAAGTGAATGTGCAGAAACACATGATATATCTGCGATCGTACAGTATCCGTTATCTCTGAGAGTTTTGACACGTATACCTTTTTTATCCCTGTTAAGTTCCTCGACAGGGATATTTTTCAGTGTTTTCATCGCATTCTTCGTCAAAATACTGTCTACGGCATTTTTGACCTCTTCTCTGTATGCAATCTCTGCTTTCTGAACTTCATCGAGTTCCTTTAAAATGTTTTTATATTCATTTACAAGATTTTTAGCATCCTTTTTTTCAAACGGCCTTGCCACTCTCATCGCCTCTTTTATTTCATATTCGCAAAAAACCATCGGTATATTAATTTTAACATATTTTACAGACAGTTTTCAAGGCACTTAAACAAATGAAAGGTCTTACAGATATGGAGCAAAACCAAGTTCAAACGACAAAGCCCTCATGATCAAAAGCTATGATCATGAGGGTTTATGAAAATAATAATTATCCTTAATCGACGAACGTCACACAGTCATCGGCACCTGCGTTTTTCAGACCGAATGACCATGCCTCGATTTTTTCAGCTGTAAAGCTTTTAAATTCATCAGCAGTCATGTGAAGGAGCAAACCGAAATTTCCATCTGTCTCAGCCGGAACTGATGTTTTTATACTGTCAGCAACACTCTGACAGTAGTTTTTCATTGCTTCATTATATGCTGCTTCAGCCGGTGCTGCAAGCTTTGAACTCTCCATATCCTTATACAGGATATCTGTCATGAATTCTTCTTTTTCAAAGTCTATGTATTTTTCAAGGAAATCCATGCCATAAAACTCTATTCTCTGCTCATACAGAGACTGTATCCATCTTTCTCCGTCAGGTGTTCCTTCTCCGTAAAGCTTTTCACCGTACTTTAACGAATCTCCATCTTTGAGAAGCTGTCCGTATTTTTCCGGAAGCATTCGTTCCTCTGTCCATTCTTTATAGTACTCGTTAAGTGTTTTTCCGTTGTATTCAAAATCGTAATCAACATACGGTCTTGCAGAAATATCAAAAACCATATCGTCCGAAGCATTTTTTAAAGCTTGTGCCAATCCATATGAAACCTGCTTATTTCCTATTTTTTCAATCAATGCATCTGCACTTTCAAATACGGCATTATCATCTGAAGATGACAAATCAGATTCTTCCGGAGCAAGTCTTAAGTATTCTTCCTTTGCCTCCTCAGCGCTGTGACCTAAAGCTGTTCCTTTTTCTCCAACATAGAAGAAAACATTCTGAACCTGTCCGTCTGTCGAAGTATTTTCAGGGAATTCATCATAAAAAGCTTCAAAAACAAATGCTATACAGCCTGTCGAACCCGGTTCATAATTTTTAAAATCAATCAGTGCCGCTTCTTTATAAAATTTTTCCGGATCATCGTAATTTCCGTTAAGATTTATAAGCTTCCATTCATCCTTTGAATATTCTTTTTTGAATTCACCATTTTTCTGATTTATAATAATTTTATCATCATCTGTTTTCTTATCTTTTTCTACAGTATAAATATTGTATATATAATGATTTGTTGCAGAATCAAGACTCTGTTCTGCATTGCCTGCGCCGATTCCGACATTTACACTGAGAGTGTCACACGATCTGCAGAAAGAACTGCACTTAACTGAAATTCTGTTTGAAGGAAGAGGTTTGCTTGAAGCAAGATCAGGTTCTCCGCCCCACTTAAGCTCTTTTGCACCGGTGTTCACGTCCTCCAAACCTTCATTATCATCAGCCTTTCCAAGCTTGCGAATACTGTAGCAGCTTATCTGAGCCGGATAGATCTCAATTATCACTCCGTCATAAACGATCTCTGCCATATCACCGGCAGTAAATGTTTCTTTTTCCGGATCATAATTAACATATATAAGATCTGATGAATTCAATTCCCATGATCCCTCCACAGGAACTACAGCCAGAGTGTTTTCCTTAACTTCTTTAACCTCAGCTGCCAGAACATGCTTGTAAACATTAAGTCTCAGCTTTGACATAACGCTTTCGTCCTTGCAGACATACTGCTTGTAATAAGCTAGGTCAGCTATATCAACGATCCCGCTCATATCTACGTCTGCAGATTCTGTCTGTTCTTCTGTAAACCTGATCTCCTTTAAAAGATAAAGTGAAAGATATGAAAGATCGGTAAGATCTGCCACCCCATCATCATTAAGATCTCCAAACAAAGATACCGCATTTCTTTCACAGTCAGCATAGCCTTCATTTATGGAAACCTCAATTACAGATGACTTAACAATGGGTGTTTCATCCTCTTCTTTTCCATTGTCAGATGCTGCATAGCAGGTAACAGCCGTACTCATCAGAGCAGCTGCTAAAACTGCTGAAATAATCCTTTTCTGTTTAGACATAATAATTCCTCCTGTAAAATCCCATTTTTTCAAAGCTCCGTGTTGTTCAAAGCTCTGCTTTTAACAAGCAGAGGCGATTCGTAGAATCGGTTCCCGCTCAGTCGGAGATTGTACTCCGACTGAGCGGAAAGATAGAACCCGCTGCCTGCAGAGGCGGGGGATATCCTCTGTGTTGTTATAAGTGTAGCATATTTGAAATAGCAAGTCAATACAAAAAAGACTTCTGAAATATGATCAAAAATAATCATAATCAGAAGTTTTTTCAAAGCTCTGTGTTGTTATACTTAAATGATATCATATCAGAAAGAATGCAAATCAGAAAGCTTCATTTTTGGATGGCCCGCTGCATAATGAGACCGTCGTCAGTGTGCAACAGTAAACATCATATCTGCTATCAGCTTTCCGTTACTGTCTGTAACCTCTGTCAAATAAATGCTGAGCCTTTTTCCGCTCTTACGAGGATTTACGGTAATGTAAAGAATATCACCCTCATTAGCCGGTCTGTAATAATGAATGCTTCCCTCAGCACCAACACCTTCTCGTCCCTCTGTTTTATGGACATACTTTGCTGCTGATTCAGCACAAATTCCGTAAAGAATACCTCCATGAACCGTACCATGTGAGTTAAGATGCTGCTCCTTCACTTCAAATACAAATACATTTCCGTCATTTTCAATTTGTTTTATGGATAAAAAATCTGCATACTTCAAATATATCACTCCTATATTTAATGATCAGCGTAAGCGTCAAATAGAATGCGTCTTTTAAAAATCCTCCACTCATGATATGATTAAGAGAACAAAAATAGATGTTGCAAAACTTGTACAAGTTTTGCAACATAAAAAACTCAAAACATACAGAGAGAAGGAAAATATATGACAGAAAAACATCGGTTTCTGCTGGAAGAATGGAAAATAAACATAAGTGAAAGGATGCAAAGTG
>JAZUJY010000216.1:0-5132 GCA_045643005.1 Oscillospiraceae bacterium
CAAAAAGTGGTACTTACAGTATTCTCCGTATGGTTACTATAATGAACATTGTATTTTGTTTAATGCAGACCATACACCGATGGTAATTGACCATACTGTTTTTGATAAGCTGTTTGATTTTGTAGAGCAGTTTCCGCACTACATGATTGGCTCTAATGCCGATTTACCGATTGTCGGAGGTTCAATTCTTACACATGAGCATTTTCAGGGCGGAAGATATGAATTTCCAATGGCAAGAGCTGAGGTAGAGAAGCGTTTCACTCTCAAAAAGTATATGAATGTAAATGCAGGTATCGTAAAATGGGCAATGTCTGTTATTCGTCTTTCATCAGATAACAGAGCTGAGCTTGTAAGTGCTTGTTGTGATGTGCTTGATGCATGGAGAGGATATACAGACGAAACTGTGGGAATATTTGCCGAAACTGATGGTGTACCACACAACACAATAACTCCGATTGTAAGAATGCGTGACGGAAAATATGAAATAGACCTTGTTCTCCGCAACAACATTACATCTGAGGACAGACCTCTTGGCATCTTCCATCCGAATCCTTCCTTACATCATATCAAAAAAGAGAATATCGGATTGATTGAAGTTATGGGGCTTGCAGTTCTTCCGTCCAGACTTGCTGATGAGCTTAATGTACTTCGTGAAGCTATGCTCACAGGTGCAGATTTATCTGCAAATCCAAAGACAGCTTCTCATGCTGAATGGGCAGAAAGCATACTTGAAAATCATCCTGAGTTTAATGCTGACAGTGCTGATGAAATCATAAAGGCAGAAGTCGGTAAGGTTTTTGAACAGGTTCTGCTTGATGCTGGAGTCTTTAAGAGAAATGAAAGCGGTTTATCAGCTTTTGAAAGATTTATCAGTTTAATTTAATTTTATCTTATCTTCCTGTTGATAATGAAAGGAGAGTTTATCATGAGCATCATCAACAACAAATTAAAAAATGTTTTTCTTCTTAACACAAAGTCTGTAAGCTATGCTTTCGGTATTGATGATCAGGGAATGGTAAGGCATATTTACTGGGGAAAAAAGGTAGATTCAGTAGAAGATTTTGAAATGCCTGTGCTCACAGAGGTTTCAACCAATGATCCTGTTTATGAAATCACAAGAGAAGAATTTCCTGTCTACGGAAGTCTTCGCTATAAGGAACACTGTCTGAAAGCTGAATTTTCAGATGGTACAAGAGAAGTTGTATATCAGTATATTGGTTATGACACAGCTTCATTTGAAAATTATGATGAGCTTAAAATTAAGCTTAAAGACAAGAAATATGACTTCTTTATTGAGCTTGTTTACAGAGTTTATACTGATTATGATTTAATGGAGCGTTTTGCAGTTCTTGAAAATAAGATGAACGAAAGTATCAATGTAGAGAAAATTCACTCTGCACAGTTCCATATTCCTTATGAAAATCTCAATTTTTCAAATGTTCACGGACACTGGGGTGCTGAACAACAGATGTTTATTCAGAAAGTCAGCTACGGAAAAATCGTTTTTGAAAACAGAAGGGGAATATCTACTCACAATCATAACCCGTACTTTATTCTTGACAGAAATGCTGATCAGACATCAGGTGATGTTTATTTCGGAGCACTCAGAAGAAGCGGAAATTTCAGCGGAGTTGTTGAACAAACTCCGTATGGTGAAACCCTTGTGCAGATTGGCTTGAATTCATATGATTTCATGTATGAGCTTAAATCAGGTGAAAAGTTTGAAACACCTGCTGTAATATGCGGATATTCTTCAGAAGGTTTTGAAATCATGTCACATAATCTCCACAGATTTGCTGGAGAGTTCATCATGAATACAGATATAAGACCTGTTCTCTATAATTCATGGGAAGCTATGGAATTCAATGTAAACTGTAAGGAACAGATGATGCTTGCTGAGAAAGCAAAGGAAATCGGTGCAGAATTATTTGTCGTTGATGATGGCTGGTTTGGAGAAAGAGACGGCATAGACAATGGCCTTGGTGACTGGTATGTGAACGAAAGAAAGTTCCCGAACGGACTTGATGAGCTTGTCAATGCAGTAAAAAATAGCGGAATGATGTTCGGTATCTGGGTAGAGCCTGAAATGGTGAATCCGAAATCACAGCTTTATAAGGAACATCCTGACTGGATTTATCATTATGAAACAAGAGAAAGTGATACATCAAGAGGTCAGTATGTGCTGAATATGACACGAAAGGATGTTCAGGATTTCGTATATGAAATGCTTGATAAACTCCTTACAGAGTACGAGATTGATTATATCAAATGGGATGCAAACAGACCGATTTCGCAGACAGGCACAGAAAAGGATATGTGGTATAAGCATATAAATGCAGTTTATGATATTGTCAAAGCTATTAAGAAAAAACATCCGAATGTTCTCTTTGAAGCATGTGCTTCAGGCGGAGGCAGAATCGACTATGGTATACTTGGAATTTTTGATGATTTCTGGACCAGTGATAATACCGATGCATATGACCGTCTTTATATACAGGATGCTTATTCATATATCTACCCAATTCAGGCAATGCGTGCATGGGTTACAGACTGTCCCAACTTCCTTTCAAAGAGAGTTATTCCGCTTGAATTCCGTTACCACAGCGCAATGATGGGAACACTTGGAATAGGATGCAACATTCTTAAATTCAGTGAAGAAGAAACAGCGGTTTCAAAGAAAATGATAAGTTTATACAAGGAAATCAGACACATTGTTCAGAAAGGTAATTTCTACAGACTTGAAAACACTTCCGATAACAAATATTTCCTTTACGAATATTTAAAAGATAATAAAGGATTGCTTTTCGCATTCCTTCCGCAAAGTAAAATCGGTCACAGAAAGACAACTGTAAAATTGCGTGGACTTGATGAGAACGCAGTATATGTCGTACAGACTGATTTGGGAGAGATAACAAAGAAAGGAGGTTATCTGATGAACTGTGGGCTGGAGATTGGTCTCAGCGGTGATTACGCAAGTACAGTCATCAGATTTGAGAAAAAGGCTGAATAATCATAAATTCAAAAAACTATTTAAGGAGTACAAATTATGAAACTGACAAATTCCAAAAAAATGGCATTTGGTATCGGTGCTTTAGGAAAGGATTTGTGTTACGCAATCATTTCCTACTATCTTATGATTTATTTTACAGATACTGCCGGTTTGACACCGCTTTTTGTAGGTAACTTATTCCTCGTAGCAAGAGTATGGGATGCTATAAATGACCCTATGATGGGCTTCGTTGTTGACAATACAAGAACAAAATGGGGTAAATTCCGTCCTTGGCTTCTTATTGGTACAGTTATAAACGCAGTTATACTCATCTTTCTGTTCAGAAATCCTGGTCTTACAGGTACAGCAAAGTATGTATACTATTCTGTAATGTATATCCTTTGGGGAATGTCATATACGCTCATGGATATTCCTTATTGGTCAATGCTTCCTTCACTTTCTTCTACAAAGGAAGAACGTGATTCCATGTCCGTGATTCCACGTATTTTTGCAAGTACAGCTTGGCTTCTCATGGGTGCATTTGCTCTAACTCTTGTCAATAAACTTGGTAATGGTGACAAATCAAAGGGATATAGCTCACTCGCAGTTCTCATAGCTGTTATCTTTGTTGTTACAATTCTCATAACAGTTACTTGTGTAAAGGACGGTTCAGAAAATCAGTCAAAATCTCAGCAGAAGGCTAAGAAAACAACAATCAAGGATGCCCTTCACGTTATCCGTGCAAATGATCAGCTCAAGGTTTACATTGGTGTTGTTCTTGCATATAACCTTGTGGTACAGCTTGCCGGCGGTGTTGCAAACTATTACTTCAAATATGTTGCAGGAAACGAAAACCTTTTCTCATCATTTACAACAGCAGCATCATTCGCTGAAATTATAGCACTTTTTGCATTCCCGCTTCTTTCAAAGAAGCTTTCCAAGAAGCAGGTTTTTGCAGTTGCAAGCTTCACTCCTGCAATCGGTCTTGTAGCACTTATTACAATCGGTAGCATTATGCCGACAAATATTCCGCTTATCGTAATCAGCGGTGTATTCTATAAATTTGGTTCAGGTCTTACACTTGGTGCAACAACAGTAATGCTTGCTGATGTTATTGATTATGGTGAGGCTAAGCTTGGAACAAGAAATGAAAGTATTATTGCTTCATTCCAGACACTTCTGGTTAAAACAGCTTCTGCTGTTGCAGGCTGGTTTGTAGGTGTAGGTCTTACAATCTTTGGATATATTCAGCCTACAGATGCAAATCCTGTTCCTGTACAGAGTGATTCAACTTTAATGGGTATGAGAATTCTTCTTGGTGTTATTCCTTCAATTATTACAATTCTTGGATTTATTGTCTATGCAAATGGATATAAGTTAGAAGGCAACTACCTTGAAAGCATCAGAAACAATCCCACAGCTGGTGAAAACGAATAATTATACTTAAATTATCTCTCTATGATTGATAGATTCACTTGAATCATTTTGAAATTGTTAATGATAAAAACCCCATGAAATATGAAATTAATCATATCTCGTGGGGTTAAATTATGCCTTATTTTGTTTTCCACTATATTTATTGATTTCGTTGCTGTAAATAATGGTTTTACTGCAATTGATACGGCTGTTGATTTTGTAAAAAACGCTATTGCACGTGTGCAAGTGAATTTATTATAGATGACAATATTTGTCCGGCAGCATGGGCAGGAGATATTTCTGCGATGTATGAGGAGTGGAGATGTAAGGTTAAGGCTGTCAGAGTATATTTCAGGAATTATTTTGACTGAGTTATAGTAAGAAGGAATCAGATGCTTGAAATTACGTAGCTGGTTCCTTTTTTTTATTGACTTGCTTTTTGAAATTTGATAAAATTTAATCATTATATTCAATACAGGAGGACTTATGGAAGACAACATACTTGACCGTACTCTGTACAAACAGATTAAAAATATGAAACGTGATGAAATGGAAGCATTTCTTAAAAGAATATTTGAAAACGGTTATAAGAAAGCTGTGAATGAACAAGGTGCAGCATCTCCATCAGCTGCCTTTGAAAAACTCAGAGAAGAAATTGGTAAAATCAACGGTGTCGGAGCTAAACGACTTGATGAGATAATGGCTGTTCTGGAAAATGAACTGAAAT
>JAZUJY010000217.1:0-37527 GCA_045643005.1 Oscillospiraceae bacterium
AAAAAAATGTAAAAAAACAGCAAGAGATTTCTCCTTGCTGTTAATAAACGTTTTTGTTATAGTTCTGTCCTGAATTTAATAATGTTATGACCTCAAGCTTTGTAATGCTTTTCTTATCACTAGCACGTTCATGCCATCATAGAACACTGACCTGTGAAGACTTTAATTCATTGTCCCGGCAACATTTAAAGCTATGTATCGGATACCCTATTTTTTTATACTTCACCGCACATTTCAAAAATTAATGCTATATGTTCACGCATTTTGACTTTTTTGAGATTGTTTACTGCTTCTTTTCCTCCTAATCCAAGCAAAGGAACATATCCGAAACATTCATCATATTCAAGACTGCCAAGTTTTTTTACTGCTGCTTTATATTTTTGGATACTTAAATATTTTTTATCATAATAGCCATCAGTAAGATTTTTAAAAAAGAATTCAAACCCGGCACTTATAATATCAAAATCACCATAACGATATTTTACAATTCCTATGAACTCATTTTCCTGCCAAATAATCAAATCACCAAATGCAGTTGCAAAAATCGGAATTGAAACATCTCCCATAAAATAAGATTTTTCAATTAACTCCATATAATCATTTGGATTTATTACTTTTAAATATCCGTTATAAAATGTTCCAAATCCATATTCTTTCCAGAAGTCTATCAGTTCCACAGGGAGTTTATCTTCATATTCCTTGATCAATTCTTCTGATATATCTGCTACCTTAATAAAATCTGTTATCATAATATTTTCCTCCTGTTATTTTAACACAAATTCAATATCAAGCTCACTTAGTTTTGTACTTCCCGGTAATGTTTCTGATTTTTTATTAATATAATTTATCTAATATTTCTACTTAGCGTCTTAGAAAATTTTCTTAGGCCGGATTACTTTTTTTAGTTACCTTATTTTACTTGCTTTAAAATCGCAACTATATCTCGAATATCTTCATCAAACTTTTCGTCTGGAATTGGAAAGTTACCAGCTTCTCTAAATCTAACAGCAAATTGAAGTTTAGAAAATCTCCACACCTCTGCTACGGATTTTGGACGATTTTTTAACTCTTCTGCTATATTTATATCCATTTTTCTTTCATATGAATCAACCAAGTTTTCATATAATTCCGGATGCCGATACTTATTAACTTTATCAATAAGAATTTTTGATTCCTCATTCATCCCTCTTTCACGAAGGACTCTGGACTTTAAACACATGGTCAGATCAGGTATAAACCATAAATTATAATTTCCGGAAAATTCAATATCTTTAACTAAATCACATACCTCAATCATTTCATCATAAAAGCCATAAATATACAACCATGTTGCAAGTGAAGAAATGTTTCTCAAATCATTTTCAGATTTAAAGCTGCATTTTTTCAAGATTTTATTGCAAAGGCTTTTTACTTTCTTTTTTTCAATGTTATTACAAATTTTTTCAATTAATTCTTCCACAAATAATCAACTCCTATTTTATCAAAAATCATGTTAAATCATTCAATACCGCCTCTACCCAAGCTTCTATTATAACAACACAGAGGCGGGGGATATCCTCTGTGTTGTTATATTTTTTCATAAACTGATTTATATAATTATCAATTTGAAACATTTCAAATCAAACCTCTAAAGTTTTTGCAACGTTCTCTTTCCATAGAATAAATTCATCTGCAGGACTTGAAGCAGATTTACTTAAATCATCATACTCATAATTGGTATCAAGTTTATCAGTTGCAAAATCATACACAAGTTTGTATTGATTAGGCGCTTTTATATTTCTACTGTTGCACAGCTCTGTTAATTCTTCGACATCATCCATTCCAAAATCCAAAACTTGACTAATTATATCATCTGGAACACCTAATTCATGAAATGATGTTACTTTTTCTTCGATGACAAAGAATACATTAAAGAAAGATTGAGAAGAACTATCAAATGCATAAATATACATATAATCCGGAGGATCAGAAGTTGCATCTTCTAATCCTTCCATACACGTTGAAACCATGCGAATCTGAATATCCATGAATTCGTCTTCAAAAATTTTACTCATAAAAACCTCACTTTGTTATTCTTAATTCTTCATATTTCACCCGACAAACCAAATAATCTTTTTCAAAGCTCTGCTTTTAACAAGCAGAAGTGCGGGATATCCTCTGTGTTGTTATATCAATTTTAAATACAGATTTATTTTCAATAATAAAGCAGTATATTTTTAGCTGATAATTTTTATTTCGGAAGTTTGCATCTGAGAAATATAATCATCTATTTTCTGACCGTCTTTCATTTTTCCGACTATCATGCTGCTGATTTTGCCTTTCCGGTTTTTATCAGGTCTGATGCAAAGAAAACATCCTTCATATTTGTCGGAATCAGACAGCATACATATCGTTTTTTCTTTATTCTGATCATATGAGATCCATGCATAACCGCTTTTTAAGCCTGCAAAAGGAATAATATTCTCAAAAAATCTGTCGATCTGTTCATCGTTTACTGAAGATAATAATTCATCTGACAGCAAATCATTCAGATCATCCTTATATGTAAGCAGATTATTATCTTTATGTCCGATCCTGACAAGATCATATGAACTAAAAATTGAAAAAAGCTCATGTGTCAATTCTATTTCATCTGAAGAATCAGAGGAAAACAGACCGGCAAGATTCAGATCTGCACCGCCCTGATCTGTTCCTTCATCATCCCAGGTCTCAAATTTCATACTGTATACACCAACAAGATCAGGATTTTTTTCATTTACTGTATATTCATCCCATGTAAGTTTATAGTAGCCTTCAGATGTTTTAAATACACATACGGGTGTATATGCCTGGTATGCATTTTCTCCTGCCTGTTTACTTTGTCCAAAATTTTTATGTGTTATTTTTTCATATTTTCCTTTGTATATGCTTAGCATCTTTTCTATTTCAGAGTCAAGATCCGCACTTCTTTCTACTGCAAGTTTTGAAAAAACTCCTTTTATAGCTTCCGCATCCTGATTTTCAAGGGCATCTATTATTTTATTTTCAATATTTGACTGACTCCCTGAGATCACTACTCCTGATGTACTGCTATTGTTTGTATTTACTGAACATGACATAGTTGAAAACAGACCTGCCATTATCAATAAACAAAGAAACGACCTTCTCATATCTATCATCCTTCCCAATTCAACGTTACTACATAAGAGTCATACTCTCCGTCGGAATTTCTCTCCGGAACTTTAAAATTATTTGAATTATTATTATAAGTAATGAAAGCATCAAGCATAAGCTCAGGATTTTCAAATGATGAAAAATCTATCGTTGTAACAGCTCTCAGATCTTCTGCTCTGACATTCTGTACAAGCGGATCAAATCCTGTTATCCACCACTGTTCTTCATCAGGACTGTAATTATACAGAAGTTCATCCTGATAATACAGCTCAAGACTCATATCTGCAGAATAATCTCTGTTGATCTCTGCATATATATAATTGTTTCCTTCATCATATCTGACGACCTGATAAATACCGGTTTCCGCTCCCGCTCCAAGATTTGTATAATCGCCTTTCCATGACCATATAATAAACTCTTCGCCTTCGTCCTTTATACCGTCCCCATCCATATCAGCCCAGAATATTTCTGACTGATTTACAGCAACTGTGATATCACCGCCTGACGCTGAGTTTACACCGGCTGTAAAAACATCATCATACCCGGTTGAATAATGAACATACTGCTGCCAGCAGTCAGGTCTGATATGATACACACCATTTTCATCCATATCAGCACATAATGTAACTGAGAAAAATGTCGGAACTGCTTCTGCCCAAAATCCGAAAGCAGGAAATATCCCGGCGATCCATGGATGTTCCCTGCTGAACAGTGCAAGCATAGTCCCAAACTTAGCCAGGTTTTTTATAAAAGTATAAAAACCAATATCATAGAAAAATCCGGTTATAGCTGACACGACTTTTAAAAATGTCGGATTGTGTATCAACGTTCCTACAAAATCAAAAAAATTAAAATTCTTTAACTCATTCCATACTTTTTCGCACCAGTCAGCAAATGACTCAAAACCATCCACAATATCCTGCCATCTGTCACTGCACCAGTCCGAAACACTTTCAACCCATGATTCGAATCCTTCAGCAAGCTTTTCACCGAAAGACTTTTCACTATCAGGTTTAAGATATGAATATTTTGTGTAAAATTCTTCTTTTTTGGCATTTATCTCTTTTTTCGCTTCTTTGTCACGATCTGAGGCTGTTTCTATAAACTCACTGAGTTTCTTATTGAGTTTCTTCAGATCTTTTATTTTATCATCCTCGCTTTTGGATGATGAACGAATGCTTTCGACTGTATCGTTCATATCACATGATGTGCTTTCCACACCTTCAAGTGTATTTTTCAGTGAATCAAGCTGAACATTCAGATTGTTTACCGATTTGATAATGTCATCGATCAGGCTTCCGACACCATTTACTTTATCCTTATATAATGTAATAACAGCCACAATAAATCTCCAGTCCGGTTTCCCTTTTTTACTCTCTTCTCATAAAAATATATTATAAGAACCTTTGCTGAATTCAATCCGCAAAGGTTCTTAAAAATTTTTATCAGCCCTGTCCGCCGTCTCTTATACTTGATGCGATCTGAGCATCTACATCTTCAAACTGTTTTCTGTTTTCTTCAAGCAGAGTTCCAAGACTTTTGATCATTGAAGGAATTCCTGTTTCTTCACTTGTAAGAAAAGCCTGATACTGTGATTTATAAAGCTCAACAAGAGCATCCTTTGTATCGCCTTCCATATCTGCTATCGCATTGTTGAATGCTGTTTCAAATGTTGTTCCTGCATCCGCATACTTCTGAGACATTGTATCACGAATTGATTCTGCTGCTTCTGAAACTTTTTCATTTACTATTCTACAATCTGCCATTTTATTATCCTCCTTTTAATCAGCCTTCTGCAGCGCCTGAATTGGCACCTGCAAGCTGTTCATCCACGCCATCCTCTTCACCAGGAATTGATTTCTTTATACTGTCGCATAATTCTGACAATGAATCCATCATTTTCTTCAGACTGGAATCATTTGCTGTATCAATGTTTTGTGTGAGAATTGTTTCAGTGTAAAACTTCTGAAAACTCTCAGCGGCTGAACCCGAAAAATCTCCCGGGATAAGACCGTCTATTATTCCTGATAATTCAGCGTTTAAACCTGAAATTGTTGACATATATTCTTCAATAGCTGTTTTTACAGCATCGAGCATTGAACCTGCCATATTAATTGTACCTGTTGAACCCATTCCCATGTTTTTTTACCTCCTAAAATAAATGACTTAAATCTTCAAAACCTGTAAACACATCTTTATAATAACCTGATCCTATTACCAGATTCAAAGTATCTGAAATATGACCGACAACCAAAGACATGTTTTCTACAGGTTTCAATAATACTTCTTTTGCCTCAAGCTGAAGTTCATGTCCTGCCGGTGTGTCCAGAGCAGAAGCAAGACTGTCATACATTCCTGATAATCTATCCTTAAGATCAGAAACTCTTTTTTTCAAAGCTTCCATATCACTCGCCGCGGTATTAAATTTCTCTTCATCAACGATAAGGTCATCTGATAACCAGGTCATTATGACTCACCTCGAGCTTTCTGAATCTGCTCCATCAGAGGAGCTTTTAATTTATCACTGAGCATATTGCAAAGGTTTTCAGCCTCATCATATTCTCCAAGATCAATGTGACACTGGATCCTGAAGGTATGAACTGAAAGATTTGACGGATCTTTGATAGATTCGTTTCTTAGGAATTTCATAAATAAACGGTATTCTTCTTCAGCCTTATCATTTTTTTCATCCATCATAGCCTTGACAAGACTGTATTTTCCGATACATTTATTCTGAAGATCCTGACTGTTTGCAAGCTTTGCAGCATATGTTCTGATAAGCGCATTATCTTTTTTCAGTGTGTATGCTGAAACATACAGACGATTTATCTGATCGAGCTTGTCAATGGAATACTGTGCCTTGATGCTGCTGTCAAGATGATAATCGATCTTTGTTTCATTTTCCTTATCCGAAAGAGGAGTTGTATATTTTTCAGCATCATCAGTACTGAATCGGGTGTTTCGGAGCATCTCCTTACCCATCGCTTCAAGTCTTCTGTCACCGTATTTTCTTCTGACAGCTTCTATTGCATGGCTGATCTCTCTTTCACTCGGACGTCCTTCTGCTTTCTTTTCAAGATCCGGAGTATCAATAATTGAAAATCCTTCGTTATATGAATAAATTGGATTTTCAGCTGCTCTTAAACAATTGAGTGCCATTTCTGCATTTTCAAGCTGAACGTAAAGCTCAGCAGCATTTATATAGCTGTCAATAACCTCACTGACCTCCGGCTTAAGAACACAAAGACCCTCGTGAAGCTTTTCAAGTGCTTTTTCAAGATGTGATTTATCTCCGTCGATCTTATACTGAGATGTTCTGTAAACGACCCAGTCAAAGAAGAGTTCATATTTTAATTTTGAAAAACGCTCAGCACGGTCAAATTCCTTTTCAGCTTCTTCAAATCTTTCTTCCTGAAGAAGAATTTCGAAAGCTACTCTGTAACCGATATAATCAGTTGGCGCAAGGATCTTCATCTGATTTGCAACTTCTATTGCTGTTGATGTATCTCCGGTCATACTGTAGCTGATCGCTTTTCTTTTCAGTATATCCATATCAATACCGATAATTTTTTCTGCTTTTATAAAGTTTATAACAGCATCTTCATATCTTTTCATATCAAAGCAAACCATTGCCATGATCTTGTACAGCTGTCCGGTAACATTCGGAGAACAGCCGATCTCATCTGCTTTCGCAAACATCGCAAGAGCATCAGACTGCTGATTTGCTGCCGCATGGGCATATCCGAGATTGAAGTAACGGTCACCGTTGTTCTTATCACATTTTACTGCCGACTTATATGCTTTGACAGCCTGATCATATTCTGCCTTTGACATATAAGCGTTTCCGGCGCACTGATAAGCATCTGCGTTATTTTCATCAAGCTTTATTGCTTTATTTGCTAAAAACAAAGCCTGATCATGTTTTCCCTGAATAAACGCCATACGTGAGTCGGCTACTAAAGATTCAACTGTTTCATTATTATCTGCCAAGTTATTATCACCTCATATTTCTTTGTTCCTGTTTTACAAATATTTTTTATGACTTGCCATCTCAATTGATGCATTGCGCATTATCCTCTCCTGTTCGGAAATATTTGAGGATAAAGAACGCTCTCTGTTTTTTCCGTCCTCCATCTCTGCGTTTAGTCCGGAAATCTTCTTTTCATTTGCTTCGATTTTCTCATTCAGTTCATCTCTGACCTTTTTCAGATTTGAAAACACATCATTCATCTTGTTTCTGGTGGTTGTATTTTTATCACCGAAAACAATGTTCAGGTCCTGCGGTTTTGATATACTTGTTGAACCTATCGCAAGAAAACCCGAGGCTGCTGCTGACAGTTTCTGTTCTGAATCACTCCAGCCGGCATCAAATTCACTGTTTTTTTCAAAGCTTCCGGATACATCATCTCTGGAACTTATATATCTTCTGTTTTCGGATGTAAGCTCATTTATAGAATTGATTATCTGTTTTCTTCGATTTTTAATATCTGCAATTTCATTTTCGCTGCGTCTTTTTTCAGCATACGCATTTTCATATCTTCTCTTTGCAGCGTTATACTCTTCTTCGTGTTTCTTTTGCTCCGGCGTCATTTTGCACTCCTCCTTATCGTCCTTTTTTATCTTTGTGCGTGATAAACAATTATCACACTCTTATCATATCATTTTTCCATCACAAAGTCAACATATTGTTAAGTTTAATGTGGATTACTATAATATTTTTACCAAGTGACTAAATTTTATAAACAATTTGCAAACCAATTTAAACAAAAATGTATTACTTTTCGTTTTTTTTCATTGATTTATTTTTTTTGCGCAGATAAGCTTTGTAAATATGTTTTCTTTTATTTGGTGAATAAACCCTGTCCGAATTCAGAGCAGAAAAAACACCATGTTTTCCTTTCTTTGCACCGTCTGTTTCAAAATATGTATCCAGAGTTTTTTCAAGTGCTTTGTAGAAAGTCGTTTTTCTTACTTTTCTTCTGTATTTCATAACATACAGAATAAGACCGAAAATCAGAAGGATAACTGAAAGAACAAGTGATAAAAACAGCGGCAGCAGAAGCAGAGGTGAATCATATTTCAGATCCAGCTTAGGATACATTCCGGTTATCATGAGAAAAACATACAAACCGAGAATAACAGGAACGGTATAAAGAAATGTCTTCAGATAACCGTCATAAACATAACTGAGGAGTTTAAACAGTTTTTCTTTTTTCATAAAATCACCTCATATTCAGCCTTCCGTCTTTTTAAAAAGCTCTGCCAGTTCTTCCTTTGAAATATTTCTTCTCTCACAAACCAAATCTATGGAACTGTCATTATCCAGAACGTTTTTCAGCTTTATAACCGCATTTCTGAAGCGCGGATGATCCATATAGCGAACCATGACATCATAAGCTTCTTCAGGATTGTCAGTATTTGTTTCAGCTCTGTAAATTGCCTCGGCAAGTACCATACCGTCGCATTCTGAATCCACATCAAGTTTAATTACCTCTCTGGAGATCTCTTTGAATTTTCTGGTATTTGCGTACTGCATAATATCATCAATGCTGCTTTCAGTATCAAATCTTTTTCCGACACTCTGCAGTAATTCAGTAAGCAGTGCCGCCTCCTGCTCATCGATCTCTCCGTCTTCCTTATATGTAAATTCCGAAATTTCCCGATATACCTGCTCAACTCTGCTGTCAGGAGCCATTTTTACAAGATCTTTTGAAATGTTTTCAAGCTTTGAAAATTTTGTACTCTGATAGTTTTCCTTAAGGAGCTTCCAGTTTTTATTTGCTATTGAAAAACCCGACAGCCGAAAAATAAATACCAGGATCAGAAAAGTAGTAAAAACAGACAGCATTCGTCCAACCATGTTAAATGAATTTTTAACTTTTATATTTTCCGCCCTGACTATATTCGGAACTGAATTCAAAGCCTCATTGATATCATCCTTCAGCTCTGAATATGAATGATAATACGCAGGACTTTCAAGATAACCGTGCTCTCTTTTTTTAGTACATTTTCTTATTATATTTTCAAGCTTTTCGTGATAATGAACGGATGTCATAGAAAGATCCCTGTCACAGTAAGCCTCATCATTCAGCATATTTTTCCTGTAAAAATCATATGATCCTCCGCTGCCTTTATCTTTCAGAAAATCCTTACACTGTGTACACAGGTCAAAAATGCTCAGGCATTCCCAGAACGTTGCACCGAACGAAAAAATATCACTTTCTATCGTCATTTTTCCTGTCTGAAGACTCATGGCATCAAATGGGAACACAGATTCATTCAAAGGATCTGCAAAACATTCGGGAGCCGCATATCCGAGTGTACCATACTGATACATTCTTGCTATTTTCTCATCAGAATTATAATCTGCTTTACCCAGTCTGCTTTCAACAAATCCCGTATCAGGATCGATATATTCCGAACGTCCGAAATCAATAAGAACTATTTCTTTTCCATGGCGTGTGACCATTATATTATCCGGCTTGATATCGAGATGAAGAATCTTTTTGCAGTCAGTTACATACTCAAGTATCTCACAAAGATTCTGCATAAATCTTATAATTTCTCTCTGATACGCAATTACCTCATCATAGTCGTTATAATAACTGCTTATAATATCATTTTTCTGTGATTCCGGAAAATCATTAAAAAGTCTTTTCTGTTTCAGATTATGTCCTATATCCACCTCATCCGAAAGCTTCCAGTACTGATCACGGCAGTACTCCTCAAGAGACCATCCGTCAATATATTCTTCAACAACACAGAAAAACTTTTCACCTGTGATCGAAATAGACTGCTTTCCCTCAGGAACATGAGTATCATTGAGTACAAACGAGCCAAGATTTTCGATAACATCATATATTCTTACCACTGACCTGCATTCCTGAAGATCATCAAATATTTTAAGATCGTTGTTTTTAAACCTGTCGAGAACATCAACAGACGTATATGTATTGTCTCTGGTTCCCATTTTTATTGATTTGTATTTGAATTTAAGAACGCAGGAAAGTCGGATCTTTCCGTCATGAGACAGTTTGATTCCTTTATATACGATACTTTCAGTACCGGTTGCAATATATCCGTCCTTTGAAAGTCCGTATGACGTATCTATTTTGTATACATAATCTGTTCCTTTTATCTCATCATGATCATCATGAAACATTACTGTTCAACCTCTTTATCTCTGATAATCAGATTAAAAATCGTATCCGGATCATCCTCATCAGCTATCACCGGTTTTATAAAATGATTTGTTGTTTCATCATAATCAGATGAAAATTCGGCATCTGTCATGTCAACCATTACTCTTCTCCTCCGCCGGGATTTTTGTTAAATTCACTAAGTGCCTCATCCATTTCATTGTAAGTGGATCTTATATCCTTTACAACACTTTCGTTTATTGAATTAAGAACAGTATCAATACTGCCTATCTTTTCCAGAATGTGATCTGTTTCCTTTTTGTAAGCGTCAGCACCGGCACCCTTCCATGCACCGAGCAGATCGCCGTTGATTCTTCCGAATTCCTCCATGATATCAGCAAACTCCTGTATAACCTCAGGACTTTCACTTTCAAAATCTGCTATCTTTGAAATATCTGCAGATACAAAATTAAATTCTTCTGCCATAACAGCTGCCTCCTCATTAATTTTAATCTTCTAAAATAAATTTTCCTTTTTTCAGCATGTCTGCCTCGACGTCATAATAATAACCGTCTCCAAGTTCGCATTTTGCGTAATCCTCTTTAAGGGATTTTACATCCATGTCTCCGAACACTGACTTTGATCCTCTCTCCGAAGCAAATTCTGCAATATTATCAAGCAGAAAAACATTTTTTATCAAACTGTTAAATATGGAGTTTGCTTCAGAATCGGTTACTTTCTTTACATCAGCAAAAATAAAAATATGATCCCTGTCCTCTGCAACATCAAGAAGCTCAGGAAGAATATACTTGACAAGATCCTGGCTGATTTTTGCATTCAGATAAAGCGATTTGCTCTGAATAACAAAAATTGTCGGCGGAGCCTCGTTTTTTTCTGCTCCGTCAGGGATGTCATCAACCATTACATTTTCATCATCAACACCGTATATCTGCTCAAGCAGCTGATTGTCATAATCCTTTGCAGTATTTATGTACTTCTCATGAAGAAGCAGGTAAAACTGCTGAATAGGAGAAAGCTTCCTTTCTATATTTCTTCCGTCCCTGAGCTCTACCGGAACTTTACAAAATTCATGAATGTATCTGCATCGCTCATCACCGAAAACGGCATGATATTTTTCATAAAACTCCTTCAGCTGACCTCGTCCGTCATCGAAGAAGACAAGATTTGACCCCGGTTTTTTTTCTGTCAGACCTTTAAGAAGAAGCTTCAGCAGATTTGTTTTTCCAAATTCTTTTTTTCCGTAAACTGCTATTGATCTTGATTCGGAAAAATCTACTCCGAAAGGTTTAAAATCAACATAGTCAAGACCTACAAAAACAGAACTGTCAATATTTATTTTCTCATCCGATGAAAACGGCTGACGAAGTATTTCAAAATCCTCCTGCCTTAATTCCTCAGGAAATGTCTGATATTTTTTGGCTTTTCTTTCATAATTTCCTGTCAGCGGATCAAATTTGAATTTTTCTTTGAGCGTCCTCACAAAAACACTGTCATTATCTTTAAAATCAGAACACATCCTTATCTGTACTTCATAAGGAGCATTCATGTTAAACGTTCCTGTTATTCCTCCGGGCTTTACGGTGACATTTGCATATCCTCTGCCTGTAATGTTTCCAACTGCATCAAGCTTTCCGCCGAAAATATCCATACATTTATCTACAGGAAAATTTAAAGCCACTTTCTGCTCAAAACTTAGCCGGCATGAATTTGTACCTTTGGTATCAGACGCGGAAAAAACAATGGAAATGCCTCTCGAACGTCCTTCTCTGCAAAGTCTTCCGAACTTGTCATGATAAGCAGAATACCTTGTTTCATCAAAAAATGTATTTATATTATCAACTATAAATGTCGTATGAATCATATTTTTTTCATATGAACTGAAATTACTGCTTCCAAGTTCCTTGGTATTGGCTTTAAGAATATTTTCAAGCAGCTTGAAAACTCTTTTTACATATTCTTCATTTGAATTATCAAAATATGCTGAAACAAGAGGCATATCCCTGTAATCACGCATTGCACCGCTGAAATCAAGAATAAAAATCTGTTCCGTTTTCTCATCACACTTACGGTGAAGAATATTTATCAGGAGCTTCAGAAAATTTGTTTTTCCGCTCATCGATGAACCGTAAACGGCAATATTTGATTTTAACAGATCGACCTCAAAATCAGGCTGGAGCTGAACACTTGGAATATCGTATACTCCCAGATTGCATTTTATTGATTTTACTGTACTCATTCTTCATTCACCCCATTCCATGCGTCAGGCGAATCGTCCTCTTTTACTATCTGCGGAAGAGGCATTCTGAATATTTTCTCAGGAATTTCAAATCTGTTTTCAAAATTATCATCTTTCTCATCAGCAAGTTCAATTATTTTTGACACGATACACTTTAACTGAGTATTTTCAGAATTTACAAGTTTCTTTCTTTTTCTGATGACTTCATTGTCATGGTCAGAAACATAAAAGGAAGTGTCAAAAGCTCCGTCAGAAGTTACTGATGTTATTGATACAGAAGGTTCAATTGCTGTATTCTGGTTCGCACCTGTATAAGCTGACTGAAAATATTCATATCTGCTTCCGGTTCCGACAAGAATATACGCTCTTCCATGACCCGGCATCGTAGCAGCTGCGGCATCAGCCGTACCGAGCATTTCCTTCGAAGCCTGCTTGGTTGCGACCTTCAGACATATTTTTGATTTTGTGTTTACTCTTATGTCATCATTGATAGCTCCTTCAATATTCTGAGAAACAAGAATAATATGAAGACCGAGCGTTCTTCCGACACGGGCTATCGTTGTTATTTCAGCAATAAAATCAACATCATTTGATTCAGATGAAAATCTTTTCAGTTCAGTAAATTCATCAACTACAAGAATAAGATGTGACAAAGGCTTCAGTTCACTTATATCACCGTCTATGTATCTTATCTGTTTCGGATTGTTTCCGTCACGTATGCCTTTTATCAGTTCTTCTCGTTCTGTATTTTTATCAGGATCTCCTGCAAGCTCATGGATCCTTTTGATCTTACGCAGAACTCTCATATATGCATCTGTATTGTCAACACCAAGTTCAGATAAAATGATCTCACGTTTTTTGATCTCAGCATTTAATGATGACAAAAATCTCTTCAGCATATATACAGCTGAAATTCCTTCACTTTCTCCGGCTGTATTTGTAACGGTTCCCACACAGTGAGGAAGATCTCCAAGTCTGTCAGAGAATCCGCCGCCTTTCATATCCACAAGCATAAGGTTAAGATCCATCGGTGAAAATCTTACACACAGACCTATAAGATATGTGATTATTGTTTCTGATTTTCCTGAACCGGTGGTACCTGCAACAAGCATATGAGGACCGTCATAATTTTCATGAAGATCCAGGTATGTTATACCGTGTTCATTTTTGCCCATTGCAACCTTCAGGTTCTTTGTAACATTATTTTTCTCATTATCGAGCCAGTTGCTGCGGATAACATCCTTCAGTGCATCTCCCTGGACCTCATCGGCATCAAGTCTGTATATCTCACGGTACATCTCAAAAAGAGTAACAACAGAAGGTACTTTTCCGTTTTCAGCAATACGGGTATAGTAAATTGAACTCAGTCTTCTGTATGCCTGACTGTAATCATCAACGGTATGCATTTTTGAACCGTTTCCAAATATAAAATCATTTGTGAAATTTGTGTATTCGATTATATCATCCGTTGATGCTGAAGAATCACTTTTTTCAGCAAGCTTGCTGAGAGTTTCATGGCTTAAAAGATTATATCTGCTGCTGATACGGCGTTTGGTATCATCAAATTCAACTATACTGCCGCAGTATTTCGGTAAAAGTCCCTTTTCACGGGTAATGAAAACAAACGTAAGCCCGAGAGTATTTTTATATTCCTCACCCTCCTTTGGTGCCTCAGGAATATATTTTGAAAAAGCAGTTTCTTTTATATCATAGTCACACATAACAAAGCAGACTATCTGCGTCAGCTTCTCTGCATCGGCTTTTTCATCATCCTCGCTGTTGTTTTCTTTATCTCTTTCTGCCATGATCGTCTGCAGTCTGCTGAAAACCTCACCGGCACTGTCCTTTGAAAAAACGAACTGTGACATGTCTTCAAACAGTTCATTTGTATGCGGCAGGAACATATAGTCTTCTGTCAGTTCCTTCTGCTTTTCAGGAATGTTTTCTTTATTGAAGAAAAACACCATCTGAAGATCCTCTGGCGAATGATAATATGAAAGTTCAAAAGCAAGATGCTTTACGAATTTGAGGGATGCATTTTCATCTTTTGAAATAACACCAAGAGTGCCGACTGTTCTCAGATCGATCAGAAGCGGCGGACGGTTATCCGGATCATAATAGTCTCTTAAAAATTTGAAACCTGTCTGTTCTCCTCCGGTTTCCTGAGTATTTGCAAAATTGTAAGGAAGCTCAGTAAGAAGAAAACGATTTTTAGTATCAGTCTGAACCTCTTTTACTTTTTTCTTTTTCTTCTTTTTTTCAGGAATATACACCTTTATAAAAGGAAGTCCGTTATTCATGTCATCTTCTTCTGATTTCGGACTGACAAGCCGGTAGTAAACATCATAAAAAATATCATCTTTTTTCTCAGAAGATATTTCAAACAAAGGCTTTATCTCGTCTGACTGTCCGAGAGTGATTTTCATAAAATCATTGTCATTCTGAGATCTTGCAAAAATTGCAGGAGATATCTGTGCTGTCTGAGCAAAAAGTGTATCCATACTCGGATAAACCTTGTTCAGATATATTATCTCATCTCTCTGCCACTTGACTATACGGGTGATCATTCTCGAAATGTAATTTTCATATTTTTCCTTCCAGTCAGCGACTGAATGAACATATTTTTTTCCCTGTCTTTTGTATGAGTAAGCTGAATTGACAGCTGATACCAGCGGCATTGCCACGGTCATTGCCATCATTGAATTATTCAGAGCTGAATTGCCTGTAAGTTTTTTAACCAC
This sequence comes from Oscillospiraceae bacterium, assembly GCA_045643005.1. Taxonomy (GTDB): domain Bacteria; phylum Bacillota; class Clostridia; order Oscillospirales; family Ruminococcaceae; genus HUN007. The sequence continues at coordinate 15,291 of JAZUJY010000217.1, forward strand.
AATTTTGATACCTATCATACCTGCAGCAGATATCAGCGGCGGGATAAGAACATCAAATACAGACTGTTTTGAATCAGCCGGAATATCACCGGCGGGAAGAATATCTATTTTTGCCGGTTCTATAACATTAAGTCTTCTTGTACTTATGTTGTATTCAAGAGTGTTGTTGTCTCTGAGAATATACGTTTTTGATCTTCCTGCTTCATCAAAAAGAACAGGTACTTCAAATTCCTCCCTGTCGGTAATCAGGATCATGCTTGATGTAACTATTCCGAGACTGGAAAGAGGAAAATCATAAACAGGCTTTACAGTATGATCCTTGTCGAGCGGATCGGGTTTTACTTCACTGATATTAACATTGCGAAAATTCCCCATTATTGTATACAGGACAGGAACAGACCTGTGTGTTTTAATATATTTTTCAAAAAATAAAAAGCTTTCTTCGGCACTCAGTTCATCTTCGGAAGACTTTTCTTTTCCGTTGATTTTCATCTGTTTTTTCAGTCCGTAATACAGACCCTCAATAAGAGATTTTAAAGTAATATCCTTTTTTACAAGAAAAAACATCGTATTGGTTTTTTCACTGTTTCCTGACGTTTTCTGAAGTCTTAAAGAAATCAGTATTTCATTGTTTTTCATTTTATCACCTTATAGTCTTCAGAATTTTCTCTTTGTCGATACTAAAGCTGTTCGTATCCGGAACAAAAACATCTGTTTTTTTTGCTTGGATCTTCGGAATATGGAATTTCAGACTTTGTTTCGGTATATCAGCTGTCTTATTTTTTATCATTACTTCCGGGTGAGGACAGTTTATTTTCACCTCAGGCACTGTCATTTTCAACTTGAAATCCGGTGCTTTGATACTGCATGGTGCTGCAGATGCAGGTTTTACTGCTGAAGGTGAAACTGAAGGAATTTTTATCTTGCAAACAGATGCTGTGCCAGAAAAATCTCTGATATTGATACTGTTTATCACCGGAGAAGGCGCAATCTCAGCCTTGACTCCTGAGATCCTGCTGTTCGGAACAGATATTTTTATATTAGGAACAGAAGGAAGTTTTATCTTTTCAACCGGTGAGATCTTTACAGGCTGTAAAGTATTTTTTACTGACGGAGCCTTGACAAGCTTCGCAGCTATCATGCCGATATCTTTTTTTCCGATCACAATTTTTCTGTCAGAAGAAACCGGGATCTTTACAGGCGACACCGTGGCACTGCTGATATTGCCAAGCTTAAAGGAAATGTTGTCATCAGGCTTGCTGATACGGATCTTCTCTGATATTTTAACTTTAAAATTTATATCATTTCTGTTTCCGGAATTTATATTCTGTACATCAGCTTCCGGAATATGAATCTTTGTAAGCGGCATGATTGAAATATCCGGGATTTTTCCCACTTCAGACGGCTTGAGCGCTGATACGCCTGAAACCCTGACAATTACTTCCGGAACCGGTATCTGCTTCACTTTGCGATTCAGACTGCTACTCAGCTGCATAACAGATTTTCCTAGGCGCATTGAATTTTCAGTGCATATTTCAGCTCCCGCTTTTTTTTTCATACGATCTGCCGTTTCAGGTGCGGATGCGATATGAATTTTTTTTAATGAAGGAACCGCATGAGGAATTTTTACTTTATCAAGAGCCTCAAGCCGTTCCACAAAACGAACACGTGCACAGTGATCCTTATAACGATCAAGATATGCTTCTTTTTCCTTTTCCGGCAGCATATCGATTTCATGTTGTTCCAATACTTTAAAAGCCATAATATTTTCCTTTCTTATTTTTGTGTTTTGTTCTAAAAAATTTACTTATCTTTAAGTATTCAGACATATTTTATTATAACAATTTGAAACATTTATTTCAATATTTTTGTAAAATATCATTCAAAAGCAAAAATATTTTTCATATATCTTTAATTATATAGATACAATCAACAAGAAAAAAACGGTATAAATGCAAATTATACATTTATACCGTTATACTTTAATTTATTATCCTGATGTTATCATTGTTCAAACTTTTTTTCATATTCATCCTCAGGCAAAGGCTTTGCATAAAGATATCCCTGAATGATATCACATCCGAATTCTCTCAGATAATCTGCCTGCTCCTCTGTTTCAACACCTTCAGCCACTGTAGTAAGTCCGAGTGAATGAGCAAGATCTATTACGGATTTAATGATCAGACGTCCTCTTTCAGCATTGCTGTTTTTTCTTAAAAATCCCATATCGAGCTTCAGTATATCAATCGGAATATCTTTAAGGGAATTGAAAGAAGAGTAACCGCTTCCAAAATCGTCCATGGCTATCTTAAAGCCAAGATCCCTTATCTTGTTCACACGAGCGATAAGTTCTTCCTGATTTGTAGCATATGCACTTTCAGTAACTTCAAAATGAATATACTGAGTCGGAACGCTGTATTTGCTCTTAAGAAGTGTGATAGTGTGTATAATACTGTCATCAACAAGGCTCTTTCTTGAAATGTTTACAGATACCGGAACAATTTTTTTCCCTTCCCTGAGCCATTTTTCAACTGTAAAAAATGCCCTTTCCCATACATATTTGTCAAGCTCTCTGATAAATCCGTTTTTCTCAAACAGCGGAATGAACAGACCCGGGGAAACAACAGCATTTTTTCTGATCCAGCGGCACAGTGACTCACAACCGGTCATTTGCTGAGTATTTGCATCATACTGTGCCTGGAAATACAAAACAAATTCCCCTGTTTTCAGAGCGTCGTGCATATTTGATGTAAGATCTGCTTCCATCATAAGCTCGGATTTCATTTCATCAGTATATATCATAAGCTCATTTCTGGTTCTGGAATTGATCCTTTCCATGGCATACGAAGCAAAGTTTAATGCCTCCTGAAGAGTAACATTTCTGTCTTTGTAAAGATAAACACCAAATCTTACCGTTACTTTAAAATCAATACCGAGATTTGAGCAGTCAAAATAGCCTCCGATATTAAGCTTTTTTTCAAGATCATCATTGTTTTCAAAGCAAAGAACAAATGTACCGCTTCCGAAATATCCGCATATTCCGTCTGCATCAGCAATATTCTTTACAAATCTGACAAGAAGATTTCTTATCTCATCTCCTTTTTCAAAACCAAAAAGATCGTTTATGATCTTGTATCTGTTTATATCGCAAATACATATACAGTATTCCTTATCAGGATTGTTTTTAAATATCTCCTCACAGTCCTTTGAGAAGCCTGTTCTGTTTTTAAGTCTGGTCAGCTGGTCAATGTAGAACTGACGTTTGATCTCCTCGTTTGCATAATAAGTACAGTTTTCAATTTTTGAATATCCCAGAGCAATTGATTCTACCATCTTTGTACATGAAGAGTATCCGCACAGACCACAGTCGATATGTCTTTTCTGAGGAGTATCCTTGTACATCTCATTGAAAATTTCTTCATATGTAGCTTCAGGTACAACATGCTGCTGTCTGTACCGGTCAGTTTTTTCACGTGTGAAATCCTCCATATCAAGAACCGCAAATCTTGAGTACAGCTCTTCCTTTCTCTCCTCAGGAGAAACAGACGCATCAAAATCTGAATATACTTCCTCTCTTATTATCCGGTATTCCTGTGTACTTGTTATTGGCAGACACTGCTCCTTGTTTACACTTGTTCCGTTTATACATCCTCCGTTGCAGGAAAAAACTTCTACAAAATACGGATTCAGACTGCCGAAGCCGTATGTTGAATATGATGCGATAAGCTTTAACAAATTTGTACTGAATGTCTGATAAGAAAACAAAATTTCCTTTCTGTCTGTATAATCTCTCAGAAATTCCGGGAAGGCTGCAGGAATTCCTGTCATTCGACCTACGTTTTCTGCCTTCAGATCGCTGACATCATCATAATCGTCAAGGTCAACATTTTTTAAATATTCACTGAGATGCTTAAGTGTTACATTATATTTGATATTGCATTTTGCCCCAAAACTTTCCATCTCATCCTTCATGGAAACACACGGACTCAGATATGCCATGTCATGTTCATCAAGCAGGTACTTATTTGCATATATTGATGTACACACAGCCGGAGTGTGTACAGGAATGATCAGATTTAATAACTCAGGCATCTGATACTCTGCATATTTTAATATTACAGGACACATAGGTCCTATATATTTTTCATTTTTATGCTTATCATAGTAGTTCAGAATATACCAGAGCATTATTTCTGTACCAAAGCCCTCATCATAAATCAAATGTGCTCCGAGAGAACGCAGATATCCGAGGATCTTTCCGGATTTTTCACGATAATACAAATAAAACGCCTGTGAGACTACAAGAGAAATACTTTTTTCTTTAGCAAGATCATCAAAAAACTGCATTGTATCATCCTTGTATCCTCTTGCATTGTGCAAACATACACTCAGGCACTTGCCGCAGTGAATACACTTTTTTTCTGATACCTCTACTCTGCCCTTTCCGTCCTTAAACGTAAAAATATTAGCACCGGAAACCGGACAAACAGAAATACATTTACTGCAGCCTATACAATTATCGTTTGTAAAGATCATTCCTTCATTAAATCTTCCCATATCTTTTTTCACCACCGCTATATCATAATGCTTTATTCAAATACAGCTACTATCATAGTCTGATTCAAATGTTCAAAATTCATCTGTTCTCCGTAACCGGATATTCCGAGATATGAATTGTAATTTTCCCCGAGCATCTCAGAAAACTCATCCAGAATATTTGTTCTTTCAAAAAATATTGCCCGTGAAATACAGTTGATCACTAATGAAAATGAAATATTTTCAAAATCCTTTTTCACCCGCTCAGCTGTTTCTTTCCAGAAAATATGAGGGTCTCCGTATTCACAAAGAACCACCCTTGTCTGACTGTAAATTCGGGAAACATATGTGATAGACTTGTCTTCATTCATTTCAAACGGCTGGACCAGATAAATATTGTCACCCACAACTCTTCCAAGAGGATTCATCAGCAGATGGTCGATAAGCCTTTCCTCAGGAACCCCTGTGATCTGGGAAAGCACCTCTCCTGCGGGTTTGTTGTTAAACTCATAAACCGTTCTTGTGTCACAGTCAACATCAGTTGCTTTTATGCTGATATCTGTTGTATGGAACATATTTTCAAGATAAAGACCGATCCTGCCGTTAAGGTTTCTGATCATGGCAAAAACACAGGCCTCATCGTAGATCTTTCCGTTGAGAGAGACCTTAGTCTTTTTCTCCATCCTCGCTGTTCCGGCTGTACATCCGAAAACAGGAATCTTTGAAGGTGATAATACTTTATTGAAAGTATCCATTACCAGCTCTTCGCATCCAAAAAAAGCCGATGTCATTTCAAAGCAGAAAAGATTTTCATAGGAGCTGAACATATCAAGAACGGATGAAATATACCCGCACGATCTCATAGGGTTTTTTCTGATATCATCAATTATTCCGCTGTAGACCTCAATGCCGGAATAAATAAGAAGAATTGAAATACCGTTCTGAAAAGCTCCTTCCTTTGTCATAATATGTGATGCTGAACATCCTATGATCTGCGCAGACCGAAAATGATCAGCAAGCATTTTTGCATAAAAAGAATGATTTTCATAATCAGAAGAAAAAACGACCAGTATCGGCTCAGCATCCCCATTTTCATCGTCTATCTTCGAAAGACAATATTTCAGAGCCTTTGAACTGTTTTTTTCTTCGCAATATACATTGACTACCCTTTTCAATACAACGTCCCCCCCATAAATAAAATCCGTATATCAAAAAGTGAACATACTAATCTATTTTTTAAATTATAACATATATTGAAAAAATTTTCAACAGATTTCATCACTTTTAATCAAAATAAGCATTTTTTTGATACTTTTCATAAATTTGATTTTTTCAAGTATCTTTAAAAATTTTTATAAAAAAAAACAAATATTTTTTATACTATATATAATATTAATTTACTTTACGATTTAGGTTGACTTATTTTGTAAAATAAGGTATAATTAAAGTTATTATCGGCAAAAAAAGAACCGTTATATTTTTTAACGGTAATTTAGTTATATAATAAAACTTTTTGCATAATATGATCTGTAAAAAAATATACCGGAAAGGATATGTATTATGATAAAAAAACTTCTCGGCTCTATCAGAGAATATAAAAAAGCAACAATTTTAACACCGGTCAGTGTATCGCTTGAAGTTATAATAGAATGTTTTCTTCCGTTCCTGACATCAAAGCTGGTTGACCGGATACAAAATCACTGTGATCTGGGAGTCATTATAAAATATGGTCTCATTTTGATTTTATTATCCTGTGCTTCGCTGTTATTCGGTGTTGTTTCAGGACATTACTGTGCGATCGCATCATGCGGATTTGCAAAAAATCTCCGACATGATATGTTTTACAAAGTTCAGGACTATTCATTCACAAATATAGACAAATTTTCAACATCAAGTATTGTCACAAGAACGACAACCGATATCCAGAACGTTCAGACGGCATTTATGATGATCATACGAATCGCAGTCAGATGTCCGTTTATGCTGATCTTCGCATTTGTAATGTCAATAAAGCTCGGCGGCAGGCTTGCCTTTATTTTCGCCGGAATAGTACCTGTTCTTGCTATAGCTCTGTTTGCCATAATATTCAAAGCACGTCCTTTATTTTCTTCAGTTTTCAAAAAATATGACAAGCTGAATGAATCTGTTCAGGAAAATATCAAAGGCATGAGAGTTGTTAAATCATTTGTTCGTGAAGATTATGAAAACGATAAATTCAAAAAAGCTTCTTCAGATGTCTGCTTCGATTTTACCAGAGCAGAAAAGCTCATAGCACTAAACTCTCCGATAATGCAGATATGTATTTATTCAGCTATCCTTCTTATATCGTATTTCTGTACAAAAACAGTTGTAAGTACAAACGGTGCAGTACTTGGTATCGGAACATTATCAGGAATGCTGACATACTCGTTCCAGATCCTTTCAAGTATGATGATGGTTTCGATGATATTTGTTGTAATAACTTTATCCCTTGAATCAGCAAACCGTATTGCAGAAATACTTAATGAGGAAAGTACTCTTACTAGTCCTCAGAATGCAGTTAAAACTGTTCAGGACGGAAGTGTAGAATTCAGAAACGTTTCTTTCAAATACAGCGATAGCGCTCAGAATTATGCTCTTTCAAACATCAATCTCCGAATACCTTCCGGAACAACTGTAGGTATTCTCGGCGGAACAGGATCATCAAAAACAACATTTGTAAGTCTTATTTCAAGACTGTATGATGTTACTGAAGGCAGTGTTCTGGTCGGTGGAACAGATGTAAGAAACTATGATCTTGAAGTACTTAGAAACAGTGTTGCAGTGGTCCTTCAGAAAAACACTCTTTTCTCCGGAACGATAAAGGATAATATCAGATGGGGAAATGAAAATGCAACCGATGAAGAAATACAGTATGTGTGCAAGCTTGCAATGGCTGACGAATTCATTCAGAATTTCCCTGACAAATATGATACATATATTGATCAGGGCGGAACAAATGTTTCTGGTGGTCAGAAACAAAGACTCTGTATTGCACGTGCTCTTCTTAAAAATCCGAAGATCCTCATTCTTGACGATTCAACCAGTGCGGTTGATACAAGAACAGATGCAATGCTGAGAAAAGCTTTCAGGGAAAATATCCCCGGAACAACAAAATTTATTATCGCTCAGCGAATATCCTCTATTTTTGATTCTGATGTGATCATAGTACTTGAAAACGGAAAAATCAACGGAATCGGAAATCATCAGCAGCTCCTTCAGAGCAACATGATTTACAGGGAAGTATACGAATCACAGATGAAGGGAGCAAATCCGAATGGAAACAGATAACAAAACACGAGAGTATCAGAACAGAAACGATCAGGCGATCAACGGTTATCAAAGAGCTTCTCTGAATGACCGAAAAAATGCGGTTTTTGAAGCATATGTAAAAGGAAATCAAAGACGCACGGTTTATAATGACGGTTCTTCATCAGGTATATTCGATTCTGATGAAGTATCTTCAAAACCAAAGCAGTTATCTGATCAGGATGCCCTTCAAAATGAAATTGAGTCACTATTAAAAAAAGCATCTGATGATGATGACATTCTTGAACAGTTCGAAATAAAAACAACTTCATTTCCGGTTTATGATGATATTTCTGCTCCGGATACAAATCCGACTGAAATCAAACCGCCTCAGAATCAGAATATAAATGCCGGAGGTTACGCACAGCAACCAAACGGAAATCAATATCAAAATTATGTAAATCAAAATCGTTCCACAAATTCTCAGGCACCGGCTCAGGCACAAGCTCAGGCATTAGCTCAGGCTCAGGCAAGAGCTCAAGCTCAGGCTCAGGCTCAGGCTCAGGCAAGAGCTCAGGCACAAGCTCAGGCTCAAGCACAAGCTCAGGCTCAGGCAAGAGCTCAAGCACTGGCTCAGGCACAAGCACAAGCTCAAGCTCAGGCAAGAGCTCAAGCCCAGGCTCAGGCAAGAGCTCAAGCACTGGCTCAGGCTCAGGCTCAAGCTCAGGCTCAGGCTCAGGCTCAAGCTCAGGCAAGAGCTCAGGCACTGGCACAAGCTCAGGCTCAGGCAAGAGCACAGGTTCAACCTCAGAACAATAATCAAAACATTCCACAATATCAGAATTATGTCAGCCCTAACCATAGAGATCAGGTAAACAATAATGTTCAGATCCCGGGTTCAGGTTCGTCCCCTGTCAAACCCAAGCTGCCGGTTTACGTTCCTCCGGGAAGAGCAAACGGATTTTCGAATCCAAATACTGCAGCTGTTCAAAGAACTGAAGCACCAAAACCTGCAAATGATTCTTTCTCTTTTCCTGTATATAACGGAAATAGAAATATTACCTCAAATAGTTCAGATATAACAAACATTACACTTGATAAACAACAACAAAATACCCCATATGCCGGTAAACGTCCCGATGGTCCTCCTGACGGTATGGGTCCCGGTGGTCCTCCGAACGGTATGGGTCCCGGTGGTCCTCCGAACGGTATGGGACCAGGCGGTCCTCCGAACGGCAAACGCCCCGGCGGTCCTCCTGACGGTATGGGACCAGGCGGTCCTCCGAACGGCAAACGCCCCGGTGGTCCTCCTGACGGTATGGGTCCCGGCGGTCCTCCGAACGGTATGGGACCAGGCGGTCCTCCAAACGGCAGACGCCCGGGTGGTCCTCCCGGTGCACCGGGTATGAGAGGTCCTGGCGGAAGAATGAGCGGACCACCTACAAAACTAAACAAGGGCGTACTCAAGAGACTTATCAAAGAACTGTTTAAAGAATATAAAGGCCTGATGATCATAGAATTGATATGTATCATTATTGCCGCTCTGGTCGGAAGCGTTCCTTCTATCTTTATTGAGCGTATATCCACAATAATAGCTAAAGGAATGGAAATGATAAGAGCTCAGAATATGACGGAAGCCTCACAGTATAAAGAAGTTTTCGTTTCGCTGTTACCTGAGCTGAAAACAAATCTGCTGATCATGTCAGGAATTTTTGGTGTCGGTATTCTTTCTTTCTTTATTTATACACGACTCAGTGCTATAATTACACAGGGATTTCTTGCAAAACTCAGAAACAAAATGTTCAAGAAAATGCAAACCCTTCCGGTCAAATATTTTGATACACATAACCACGGTGATATCATGTCTCACTACACAAATGATACAGATACCATCAGACAGCTTTTATCACAGTCCATCCCAAATATTATTTCAGCATTTCTTACTGTTGCCAGTCTTATAGTTATAATGATCTATTACAGTATCTGGCTTTCTCTGATAGTAGCTGCAGGATGCGTTTTAATGTTCAGAATAACAAAGTTTATAGGCGGAAATTCTGCAAAATATTTTATGAAACAGCAGATGGCTATCGGACAGACTGAAGGCTATATAGAAGAAATGATCAACGGACAGAAAGTAATCAAGGTTTTCTGTCATGAAAAAAAAGCCAAAGAAGAATTTGACGCTCTTAATGAACAGCTTTTCAGAGAATCATCACAGGCTAACAAATTTGCAAATATTCTTATGCCGATTATGAATAATTTAGGAAATCTGCTTTATGTAATTATTGCTTTTGCAGGCGGTGCTCTTATTCTTGCAAATGTTTCAAACCCGTCATTAGGTCTTCTTTTCGGAGCAAATAAAACAATAGAAATTCCTATTGTAATTGCATTTCTTGGAATGACAAAGATGTTCACACAGAACATTTCACAAACTTCACAGCAGATCAATTCGATCGCTATGGCACTTGCAGGTGCAGAAAGAATATTTACTCTTCTCGATGAAGAACCTGAAACTGATGATGGTTATGTTACACTGGTAAATGCTGCATACAATGGAAATCAGATCATTGAAAGCTCATCTCATACAGGCTTATGGGCATGGAAACATCATCATTCAGACGGAACAACAACACTCACAAAGCTTGGCGGAGATATTCTCTTCGATCATGTCGATTTTGGATACACACCTGATAAAATCGTGTTAAATGATATCTCATTACATGCAACACAGGGAATGAAAATTGCCCTTGTAGGTTCTACAGGTGCAGGTAAAACAACAATAACAAATCTTATCAACAGATTTTACGATATAGCAGACGGAAAAATACGTTATGATGAGATAAATATCAACAAGATCAAAAAAGATGATCTTCGTCATTCACTCGGAATCGTTCTTCAGGAGGTAAATCTCTTTACAGGAACTGTTATGGACAATATCAGATACGGTAAACTTGATGCTACCGACGAAGAATGTATTGCAGCTGCAAAGCTTGCAAACGCTCACGATTTTATAAGCATGCTGCCTAAGGGATATGACACTCTTCTGACCGGTGACGGCTCAGAGCTTTCACAAGGTCAGCGACAGCTTATATCTATAGCACGAGCTGCAATCGCAAACCCACCTGTAATGATCCTTGATGAAGCAACAAGCTCTATCGATACACGAACAGAAGCCATTATCCAGAAAGGTATGGATGCTCTCATGAAGGGCAGAACCGTTTTCGTTATTGCTCACAGACTATCTACTGTACAGAACGCAGATCTTATAATGGTCCTCGAACACGGCAGGATCATAGAACAGGGCAATCATCAGCAGCTTATTGCAAAAGGCGGAACATATGCAGCTCTTTACAACGGAGCTTTTGAACTTTCGTAAACATTTTATCTATGACAGATAACAAAAATTAATTTAATATTATGAAACACAGGATAGAACCTCTCTTTTTAAACTGACCGGTTCTATCCTTCTGTTAAATATGAGCAATTTTCAAAGTTTTTGAATAACAAAAAAAGGAAATACATTATGAAAAACAAAAGATTATTTTTTTGCAGAATTATATGTTCCCTCACAGTGCTGGCTTTACAGCCATGTATCACAGTCGGAGCAAAGTTCGCCCCTACTGCAAATTATGGTACAAAAAATGATATCGTAATCGGACCTGACTGCTTTGCAAATATCAAAGTTTTTGATCCTGATGACCCTGATAACAGTATAATTAATAATCTTTCATTTGAGCTTTATGATCCTGAAGGAAATCTTGCTGCAACATGGAAAGGCAACCGAATTGACACATTCAACAGAAAGAATTTTTCAGTTAATTTAGTATATGAAAATGATTATTTGAAATTTTTCTACGACAGCTTAAGTTATCCTGACAACGGAAATATTACTATGAAAGAATTAAGAGCAGTATACACTGATCCTGAATCAGGCGAATTAACAAACAGACTGTCAAATACTGATTTCTATCTGCCATTAAATTTTAATAATGTTTACGATATTACAGCCGGTTTTTTCAGAGATAAACCTTCAGATATTACTCTTCCTGCATATACAGTAGGCGTTTATTCTGATGCCGGCTGGAATAACAGGCTTATAAACTGGTCTTTTGATCTGGGAATTTTTCAAAATGAAGAATTCTTCAAATTCAAACGAGTAAAATCTTTTGTATTTAAAAACAATCCCGGAAATTTAGTAACTGAATCCATGGATGCCGGAGAATATGGATATATACTGGCTCATGACAAAAATGATATGACATATAGCTCAACAAATCTATACTCCAGTATTATAAAGCTCAATGACACTTCAAGTGAATATGTCAGGGAAACAATAAATCTCCATGAAAAGTTCCCAAAAGTTTTCAATGAAAACGGTACTTATACTTACACTGTTTATTACCCTGACTCGCAAAAAAATTATTATATAGACCACGCAACCGATTCTCTGGATCCTTTGGTTTCAGGTGCGTTATGTGTATTAAGCGGAAATATGATCACAGCACCTGTTCCTGACCAGAATGGAAATATAAGCATTTACGTTGACTCGAAAACCAGGAAATTCAAACTAATATCCGATTATATGGCTGAAAACACTTTCGGTGGCGGATCCACAGGACTCGAAGGAACAGCAGATGAAAAAATCAACGCAAAAGTAAAGACCATTCCGTTCGACAGTAATGGCATTAATTTGCAGGGGAATCCTGGAACATATAAAGTCAAGGTTACAAATCTTCCTTTTAATTATCAAATGACATCCGGTAATGAATTTACATTAACTCATTATGAGAAAACAGATGAAAATGCAAAATGTATTCAGAATGATATCAGGATAGAGAAAATTAAAAGAAAACTTACACTCACAGAAAGCAAACATGGAAAAGTTACAATAAACGGAACTGATAAAACTGAAGATACTATTTCCTGTAATACTGACGTCTCACTTAGTGCAGTTTCTGATAAATACTACGAACTTGAAAAATACATATGCAGAACTGATAATGATCTGGAAATAACTAATTTTTCAATACCCAAAACAGGATCTTTTACTATGCCTTCTGAAAACATAACAGTTGAACCTGTATTTGTTCTATCATCAGATCTCGATATTAACGGAGACGGCAGCGTAAGTATTCTTGATGCGGTTATTTTGAAAAAAATGCTCCTGCTTTTTGATAATACTGAACAGTATAAGGAAAAAGCAGATATTACCGGAGACGGATATATAAATATAAATGACCTGATAAGACTTGAAAACTTAATTATGGAATAAAAATAACAGGATGTGATTTCTTAACACATCCTGTTTTTTTAGTCCTGATTTGAACAAACCTTATTTGGAGACGAATCCATTCCTCTTTTTTTCAAAGCTCTGTGATGTTATACAAGAGAAAACGATCTGAGTATATAAATGAAAAATGTAATTGAAAACGCTGCAAAAAATGTCGTGATCACTACAACTCCTGAAGCAAGCTCACAGTCATTTTTCATATTTCGTGCCATTATATATCCGCTTACAGTTGAAGGTGATCCAAGCATGATCAGGATCGCTATCAGCTGCTGGTCTCTTATACCAAGCAGTACTGCTATAGGAAGACATACAGCTGGAAGAAGTATCAGTTTAATAAATGATGCACACAAGCATGGTTTCAGTTTGGTCTTGAAGCTTCCTGAAACATCAAATCCGGCTCCTACAACCAGAAGAGCCAGCGGAGAAGCAAGCGACGAGATATTGTTGATACACTTTTCGATCATGGCAAGAAAATCAATACCTCCCGCTTTGATCTGAAAATCAGGTACAAGTGAATTAAAAACGGAAAAAGGAAGTGCAACAATTATCGCAAGAATAATTGGATTTTTTACTATTCCGAGAATCAGTTTTTTCATATCAACTTTCTTCTCAAGCGTATCACTGCTGCTCATCGTAAGTACGATAACTGCATAAAAATTGTAAAACGGAACGGCTGAAATGATCATCATCGGAACCATTCCGGAATTTCCATAAAGATTTTCTGCAATAGCAACGCCAAGAATTGCGGCACTGCTTCGATATGCGCCCTGAATAAAGCTTCCTGTCATGTGCTTGTCTTTTATAAGCTTTACAGCTCCAAAAGTGATGAGCAAGGCTGTAATGACAGTCATCAGAAAACATACAGCACAAAATTTGAAATCAAAATATTTTGTCACCTGCATTTTGGAAATATCCCTGAAAAGCAGAACAGGCAAAAATATATTAAATACTGCCTTGTTATTGATATCAACAAATCTGTCGTCCAAAATATTTATTTTCTTTAAAAACCATCCTACTAAAATAAGCAAAAAGATAGGCACAGTAGCATTTAAACTAAATGCAAGATTATTCATTTAAATCAGTCATCTCCGGATACTATAATGTCATAGCTGTTTTCGCTTTCCTCTTCTGTTCCCTCTTCTTTCATATTTCTTCTGACAAGTTCCATTCTTCTTTTTTTCATCATTTCATCTATATTTTCTTTTACAAGTGTATAAATTACTGCAAATATCGGAACCCCCAGGAGCATTCCGGCAAATCCGAAAAGATTTCCGAAAAAGAAAATAGCAAACATTACCCAGAAGGTTGGAAGATTCAATTTGTTTCCGAGAATGGCAGGTCCTAAAATATTTCCATCGAACTGCTGAAGGATCAGAATGAAAAGAATAAAAGGGATCGTACTCTTAGGCTGTGTAAGAAGAACAAGGAATGCCGAAGGAATAGCACCTATAAAAGGTCCGAAAAACGGTATCATATTTGTAACGGCTACAATGAAGCTTATAAGCATGGCGTTTGGCATTTTTAATATACAAAGCCCTGCAAAACAAATTATTCCGATAATCAAAGAATCTATTGCCTTTCCTACAAAAAAGTCCATAAATATCTTATTTGCATGTGAGCCTTTTTTCATCAGTCTTTCATACTTTTCGCGGCTCATCATAACATAAAACAGCTTTTTAAACTGTCTGATAAAGTATTCCTTACTGTAGAGAAGATAAATTGATACAATGAATCCTAAAATAAAATCCTTGACTCCGCCGATAAAACCAAACAGACCGCTTGTTACAGTCTTTAATGATTTATCAAGAATAGGTCTTATATTTGTGATCCAGCCGAGTACCTGAGATCTCATATTTTCAAACGTTTCATTAAACCATTCAAACATTTTCTCTGAGATCTTCGGACTCTTTTTAAACAGATTTAATATTGCATAATAAATACTGTTAAGATATTCAGACATATTATTGAACAACGCAGAAACGCTTTCAATTATTTCAGGGATAGCTGTTGCAATAAGAATTGTAATACCTGATATCGTGATAAAAGAAGTTATCAGTATACTCAATACACGTCGCAGCTTTGCATATTTTTTCTTCTTTTTGAAAAAAGCTTTATCAAGAAGCCGTTCAAAAAGATTTACAAGAGGTGCAAGAAGATATGCTATTGCAAATCCCCATATTACCGGTGCTATCGCTTTAAGAATCTGTTTTATTATTTTAATAAATGTATTAAGTCTGAAAGCTAAAAGAACCAGAAGAATACATACTGCAAAAACGCCTATAGCATATAATGCAATTGTTTTGTATTTGTCATGCTTTTCTGATTTTTTAAAACCAAACATCAATGCGCTCCTTTTCTGTTTTTAAGCCACGAATAAACATATCTTTGTTTAATCATACTTATAGAGTATTATAACATATTTCTTTCTCATTATCAAGTTAAACAGATATCTTTTGTCAAAAAAACATACTGTACTCACAATGATCAGTTTACTTAAAACTATTTTTTATCCTCCGGCATACATCCTGAAAATCCTCACTTTTTACAGAAGTACATGACAGTAAAAAATGATCTGCTGTTTTATCCTTCATTTCTATATACACCCCGTTATTATTAAGGTTTTCATTCAGCTTTTCTGTATCTGCGGCAACTTTTAGCCTTATTTTTATATGAGTAACACTTCCTGTTTCTTCGACAGACAGGTATTCAGACAGATTATCCGTCAGTATTTCGGAAAGCATTTTACACTTTGAAGAATACAGTTTTCTTAGCTTTCGTATCTGATGGTCAAGATGACCGTCTCTTATAAAACCGGACAGTGCTATCTGCTCTGTTTTTGAAGCAGTCTGGTTGTAATTATTTCTGATCTTGCCATATTCATAGAGAAGCTCATCAGGAAGGACCATAAAACTGAGTCTGATAGACGGAAGAAGAAGTCTTGACAGTGTACCTATATATACAGTATTCTGTCCGGATGACAGACTCTGAAGCGACGGTATTCTTCTTGCAGAATATGCAAATTCGCTGTCATAGTCATCCTCAATTATTATCTTTTGATTTTCGATCACTTTTTTTATCAGTAATATTCTGTCGTTTACACTCATGATCTCACCTGCTGTATCAAGATGAGAAGGTGCTGAGTAAATAACATCTGCCGTTTCATCACTGCTCTCAATGCTCCATCCGTGATCTCTGAACACTGACGCTCCCCTGCTGAAATATCCGGTATTAAAATAAACGTTCTTTCTTCCTGTAACAGAACACAGAATATGCAGCACACTCTGTACTCCGGCTCCGACAACTATATTTTCTGCTGAACAAACCGCATTTCTTTTATTTAATAAATATTCTGCCAAAACCTTTCTGAGCTCATATTCACCCTGTTCTTCACCATATGAAATAAGTCTTTTGTCCTGTCTGAGAGCACTTTTTATGTATCGTCTCCATAGATCAAAATTGAAGCTTTCAGGATCTGCACTCGCTGAACTGAAATTATAAATGATCCTGTTCTTTTTTTCTTCATTTTTTGATATCTTTTCATGCTCTCTCTTTTTTAAAGATATCTCTGTAACATAGTAGCCGCTGTTGGGCTTCGGAATAACATATCCGTCTGCTGACAGCTGAAGATATGCATTTTCTGCTGTTGTACGGCTTATACCAAGTTCTTCGGCACATCTTCTGATGGACGGAAGCTTCTGACCGGGCTGAAGCTTCCCTGTACATATCATATCCCTGTAATAATTATATACTTTTATATGCAGCTTTTCATTTTCTTTTCCAAACTGAAATTCCATAAAGTGACCCCTTAAAAATAATTGAAATTGTATATTTTTTTAATGACAAATTTATTATATTATTATATATGAAATTAAAAAAAATATCAAGCAACAAAATCACAAAAGAGGCTTTATAAATATGAATCACGATAAGACCCGCAACATATGTCTTGCAGCTTTGTTTACAGCAATGATAACAACCTTCACTGCCGGTTTTCGTTTCAGCATAGGAGCCAATTCAGGTTATATTCATCTTGGCGATGCTGTTATCTATCTTGCAGCCTGTCTTCTTCCCCCTCCGTACGCGATATTTTCAGCAGCAGCAGGAGGAATGACTTCAGATCTTCTTGCAGGAGCAGGTATCTGGGTAATTCCTACAGGAATGATCAAGGCAATGAACACGCTTCCGTTTTTTCTTTTTATGCACAGATCACATAACAAATACAATGATCACAATAAGAAAATAATAAATTTCAGAACCATAGTGTCCTGTATTATATCCGGAGTCATTACATCAGGCGGATATTTTGCAGCGGAATGTCTGATATACGGTTTTAAGCCTGCAGTCATTTCTTTTTTCCCGGGACTTTTGCAGCCTGTCGGAAGTGCTGTTTTGTTTATCTGTGCCGGCACCGCGCTGGATTCTGCAAATATCAGATCGAGATTTTCTTTTCATTAAAATGATTATCCCTCCGTTATACAGATCCATTCTACGAAATCAATTGACAATTTTTTAATAATTTTGTATAATGTAGATAACAAATTAATTGTTTAAATCATTTTTTTTGATAACGGAGATTCATTATGAAAAAAACTAAAAAAGTATTTCTTTTTTTTACGACTGCACTGATGATGGCTTCCTCTTCATTTACGGTAAATGCAGCAACCGTTTTTCCGGAATGGTTTTACCGTACTTCCCGTAATTCAAGTTATCTTGGAGATCTTAACGATAACGGAACAGTTGATTCTTCTGACATCAGGATCATGTCGGAATTTTTCAGCGGAAATGATGATAATTATGATCTGATATCCGAAAAAGCCGATCTTAATTTTGATTCAACCGTAAATATAGCAGACTATATTATTATGAAATCCATGATCCTGCGTGAAACAGAATGGATATCAGAAAATCAGGGTCCGTCAGATGATGTTATATCCGATTTCATCCACCCTGAAATAGAAGAAATAGGAACATCACTAAAATCTCAGGGAAATGCAGCCATGTGTATAATAGCAGTTGATTTTCCTGACTGCAAATTCAGACATGATTACTCAACTGAAGATTTTGAAAAAGCCGCATTTGGCGAATGTAATGAACAATCAAACTCATTCCCTTTCGAAAGTATATCTGCATTTTATAACAGAGCGTCCAAGGGGGTATTTAACCTTGACGGAAAAGCGTATATATATCACTCATCAAAATCTGTGACCAATTACAGAAATGCTACTGATGACTGGAAAGGAACAGATAAGATAATCAGGGAAACCCTGACAAATCTTGACAGCACTGTAGACTTTTCCGACTTTGATCTGAACAACGATCATTATATCGACTCCATGCTTTTCATTCTTCCTTATGAATCCGGAGATGCAGACTGGTGGCCGGTTTCAAATACTTACAGATTCAGCAAATTCGGCGTTGACAACGTACTGGTCGGAAATTATTCGACAGGAAATGTAGAGCCTGACAACGTATGTGATTTTGCAAGAACTTACTCTCATGAACTCGGACATCAGTTAGGACTTCCCGATTATTATCTCTATACAGACGATGATGATTATGAAGGTTTTCATGGTTCCGGCGGAACAGAATTAATGGATGTTGACACAAAATCAGATCTTTGTTCATTTTCAAAGCTCATGCTCGGATGGTTCAGAAAAGATCAGATTCTTTATTTTGACAGAAACAGGAAGCAGATGACCTTTGAACTGACTTCAGCTCAGACACCTGAAGGAAACTGCCTGATAATACCAGCCGCATCCAATACAGGCAACAGCCTTACCGGAGAATACTTTGTGGTTGAATATAACTCGGACAAGATAAACAATTCAGCGGTCGATACTCTGTGGTGGCAGGACATAAAATCCGGAATCAGAATATTCCATATAAATGCACCGATAGCAGACAATCACTACTGGAAATATTTCAAATACTCTGTCGGATCAGAGGAAATAGGCAACGATTACAGCAAATTCAGACTTATAAGACTTGTAAATGATTATAAAGATCCTTTCAGAAAAGGAAGCTTCATTTCTTATAATACTCCCGGATTTGCACTATATGATCAAAACGGATATGAAACAGTTGATCCTCATGTTTCCATAACAATTGACGATCATCCTTCAGGGAAATATATATTAACAGTTACTTCTGAAAACTAAGATCATGTTTAAATTTTTCTATGTACTGTATTGATATGTCATAAATTTTAAAATAACTCTCAAAATTAATTTGAGAGTTATTTTTATGTAGTATCATCAATTTGTATAAACATTTCGTTGAACAAAATAAACATATTAAACAAATTTCTATTGACTTTTTTCTTTCAATGATGTATAATATTATTATGATATATTGAGTTATTCAACTTTATAGTAACGGGGATGATAAATTTGAAATATGAATATCTCATCATGGGGATCATGCTTGCTTTGATTTTGTTATGCGGATCGGTTCTTGCTGTAAATAACCGGAATTTCAACAGCAAGGTACACAAAGTAAGTTTAAAAAACGGATATCTTGAAACAACCGAAGCTACATTTAAGCTTCAGCCAAGAGGGTACGAAGAGGGTGAAATCGCTTCATGGGTTTCTCCGGTCATACCTGAAACTTTTACAAACAATTCCACAGCTGCAGTCGGCACTATTTATGAGATGACGATCACCAATAATACAGATACAAGTATCAAGGACTGGTCTTATTCAGTATCATTAGGTGAAAATTCATTCTTTAACGACGGATGGAACGGTGATTTTGAAATAACTCAAAATAAAAACACTCCATATCCTGTCAAAGATACTATTTCCTTCATGAACAAAGCAGATTTTAATACATCCCTGAAAAATTACGGTGATACAAGTACAATTATGATCCCGTTGATTGTCGGAGATACATTTACATATTATCCGAGTGAAAAATCAAATGAAAAACCTGTTCCTGCATCTGATCTGAAAAAGAAAGATTTTTCAAGTAAAACTACAGGTTTTATTTTGTATTTCTTTCATGACGATAAAAACTATATTTCAGATTTTCCTACTGTGAATGTTTCATATAAAATGTACCGCAGTCTTTTCAAAAACAAACTTTTCATTTTTATCTGCATCGCATTTGGAATATGGATAATCGGATTTTTTGAAATAACTGCAGTAAATCTGACCACTAAAAAACTTCGAAATCAAAGAAACAGAAGCTTAATGATGATCGATGAATCAATGAAGACCTTTATCAACTTCATCGATGCGAAAGATCCGAATACACGCGGTCATTCCGTTCGTGTTGCTGAGTATTCAAGATTAATTGCACAAAAAGCCGGTCTTTCAGAAGATGAATGCACGGATGTGTACTATATAGCACTGATGCATGACTGCGGAAAAATTTCAATTCCTCAGGAAATTCTCACAAAACCCGGCAAACTTACAGATGAAGAATATGCTGTAATGAAAAGTCATCCTCAAAAAGGCTTTGACATGTTGAAAAGCTTCAAAACCATCAACAATATCGGACTTGGTGCATATTGTCATCATGAAAGATATGACGGTAAAGGATATCCTAAAGGTTTAAAGGGAGAAGATATTCCTCTTATCGGAAGGATAATCGGTGTAGCAGATGCTTTTGACGCCATGAACAGCAAAAGATGTTATCGTGACAAACTGCCAAAAGACGTTATCATGAAAGAACTGATTGAAAATAAAGGAAAACAATTTGATCCGGGACTGCTTGACATCATGATCGATCTGATAAACAAAGGTGATATAAAAATAGATTGAAAAAATGCGGTCATCAACGATGACCGCATTTTTTAATAACATCACATAAACAGAAAATCTCTGTCAAGTTCCCTGGGATTTTTTTCATAGTATTTCAATAATCTGAACAAAGCATCGATCTCTGTAAAACAATGATTTTTACTTAAATAACTGTATTCTTCACAGTTAATGATCTCATTTGTCTGTTCTCCATGATTTATTTTATTTCTTAAAACGATATAATAATAATTCTTCACTCTGCTTTCCTGAAAATACACAAAATTTTTACAGCTGAAACATTTTTTTATCGTACCGTAGCCGTTGCATCCGCTCATGGAAAGGAACGCACAGCTGTTCAAGAACAAATGATCGAGATCATCAGAATCATCATCGACAGGATCGTATGGAATATAATTCGGTATCTTTACTGAACAATATCTTTTCCACACTTCCTCAGGACTCTCTTCTTCATTGTCATTCCACATCTCAAACAATCTTTGCTTAGCATCCGGATTTTCTGAAAAATATTCGATTATCTCATCCTGTGTTACTTCAGACAATAAAGTCAGTTTATTTGCGACCCATCCCTCATTTTGAGTCTGAAACACATGATTTTCAGCTTTTACTCTGAATATTCGGCACCTGAACATTGTTGTTCTTGATGCATCAAGAAATTCATTTTTCCAGAATCCTATAACATTTTCCAAAGATACATTAAAATGAGCATATGCTTCTGAATAATCTGTATCCAGCGGATCTCCGACAGGTTTTTCAAACGGAATTCCTATTTCATATATATGATTGCTGCTTCTTAAAATCAGATCATCCTCTTTGACTGCCTTAAATCCCATTACAGATCTGTTTTCGTCAACAACAAATTTCATTTCGTTTCCATCCGGTTCAACTCTGATAGAAACACCTTTCAGAATACTGATCAGCAGATCCTTTTTTTCCGGAAAGATCTCATCAGCAGTTATTAATCCGTATTTGTAATCTTTAATTATGACTGCACATGATTTAACAAAATATGAATGAATTACACAAATCTTTCCGATATGATCTCGGATCCAGTTTTCTGCATCAGGATGATAACCTTTTAGAAGAATTTCATCTTTTCCTATAAATGAATCCGGTGAGGTTTCGTTTTTCCAATCTTCGTAATTCTGGCAATCCGGGCACAGAACACCCTTCTTATTAATACTTTTCTTTATCCCTGAAATGAAAGAATAACTAACATCTTTGCCGCAGCAGCTACATTTTAGAGTCATACTCACATCCCATCAGCTCCGTCTTTAAGATAATTTATTAACCCCTGTTTTTTCAATCAGCTTAAATCAGTATCAAAAAGATGATATAAAATTTCAGCTATATTATTGTCAGGTAAAATATTATTTTAATTATT
>JAZUJY010000218.1:0-6661 GCA_045643005.1 Oscillospiraceae bacterium
AGAAGCCATAATTGCCCATGCAGAAAATATCGGTGCATTCTTTCATAAACCAATTGATGGGCTGAAGGTCAGCCTGCTTCTTACAGGCAGTGCAAAAGATGAAATGTTCCCGGCAGGCCACTATCATAGACTGTTCGAGAGCATTTGTAGCAGAACGTGTATGGCTAAGTCTCATATCTTTGAGCAGGGTGGTCATCCGGCAATGATGAGCAATATGAAGGAGTTTATTTCGTTGTGCGAAGAATTCTTTGCATAGGTTCTCAACTAATGGATGTACACGGCAATATTTGCTGTGTTGAACACATCTTTCACGAGGAACTACATAATGAGAAACGAACGGTTTATAATTTCCAAGTCGATGATTATCATACGTATCATGTTGGGCATCAAAAAATATTAGTACACAATGCAGGCGCTGAATACGGCAACGGTCACTACGTAAATAATCCATGTGATAACCCCAAGGTATTAGCTGATGCTGAAGAAGATCCTAGCGCAGTATACGGATATAGACCCAGAGCGATGGCAGCTTGAAGAATTTTGCTAATAAAGATTGTTCGGACCCCAAATTGGTTGAAAATGTTAGGCAAGAAAGATTAGACTATATTGCGAATGATAAGACAATTAGTGAACTAGTTTCTGATATGAAAAATCAGGGATATTCAACAGAAGATATTGCACGAGCGGCATGCGATTATCGAAATCAAACTCGTCTAAATTCATATATCGATAGCAACGGAAAGATAATTGATGCTGATGGCTATGCGGCTGCATTAGAACGTATGACTACAAGGTCTTACGATGCTTTAATAAAATCAGGCAAAACCCCAGAGCAAATTATCGGGTCATCAATAAGAACCAATCCTGCTATGGATGCGTGCGTTGGCTTATATGATGATAATTTTAACACATATTATGAGAGGTTTTTGTATGTTTGAAGTGATTGAAAACGAAAACACAGTTTACTATATAAACAAAAAGTACAATCTAAAACTTAAAGCGAACAAGTTTGATAATTCATATTATGTCAGCATAAATTTGAACGGGTTCAATCCTGTTTTTTCCATGCTGTTAGGTGGATTTGAAAACGAATGTGAATTGTCTGGAATTACTTTTGATGTAATAAGTTTAGATGGTTCAAATTCTCCGAACTCAGATTGTTGTGTAATTAGTATCAAAGACATGAAAGCATTTGCAACGGAAGTGTATTGGTTTATAGTTGAAAACCCTGTTGCTGATACACTTCGAGAAACTGATAGAGTATCCTGGGATTTTTAGATTTATTTTTTCACAGATAGGACGAAATATTTTCATTATCTGAAAACTTCAAAAGCCGCTAAACATAAATGAGGTGTTGAATAAATGATTTTATGTACCCTAATACGAGCGGATTAACGACATCATAATCAAGGTTTAAAGGCATTGTGAAACTGTTGTTCTTTTGTCCAGACAGTAACCGAATGATAAAATCCGGGTGTAGCCGGAACTCACGGAGCTCGATATTACTGCATTAGACAATGTTGTCTAGTTGGTAAAATGGCATTTCTCGCTTTGTGTCGTGTTTTTTGAGCTTGTTTCATCATATACTTATTCATGAAAGGGGGAAGAGAAATGGATCAGCAAAAAATCGGAAACTTCCTGAAAGAACTTCGAAAAGAGAAAAATCTTACACAGGAGCAGCTGGCAGAAAAACTGAATGTCTCCGGACGAACTGTCTCCAGATGGGAAACAGGATCCAATATGCCGGATATCAGTCTGTTGGTAGAAATTGCTGAGTTTTATGATGTTAGTATTTCGGAAATTATCGATGGAGAAAGGAAAAGCGAGCTAATGAATAATGAAGAAATAGTATTAATTGAAAAAATCGCAGATTATGAGGGAAAAGAAAAGCGTCAGAAGGCAGGAAAGCTGAATAAATACTTTATGCTGGGACTGATTTGTATTGTAATCGTGCTTTTAAACCGTCAGTTTGAAATATTATCTTTTGTATTTCAGGATAATATTGATGAGTTCGTTTCGGGAGCGCTTTGTGGTCTGGGATTGTTGTTTGAGTTTATAGGATTTTACAATATTAACCATGATGTTGCATTAAAAGAACGAAAAAGAGCGTTTATCAGTAATATTATGAATAAGGCTTGAACCTCTTATTGGATATAACAACACAGAGCTTTGAATGATTTATTCCGGTATGTTTGCGCAGGGTTTAAGAACTATTATTAAGAAGTCTCTTTATTTTCTATGTTCTTAATGATAGTGAGATTAAAGTTAAATATAGTAACGAATGATATGAAGCAAAAAACACGTACTGCTTATGATTTAATTAGCAATTTAAGCATACAGGGGGATAATTGTGAGTGAACCAAAATATATTTCAGTAGCAAACTCACATTCATAATGGATGCGCACATTATGAATAAACACTATGGAAATAAGTAGATTTAACAGAAAGGCGCCCTATTACCTATATTTAAAGGTGATAGGGTGCTATTTTTTTACTCTCAATTTCAAACCTTTACCCCAGATTTCAGTATCACAAAAACCTATCATCAAATACTGTAATCTCACCAAGGCATCGCTTTACAAGAATTTCATCATATTTAGTAAGTTCAACATTCTGTTCCCTGATGAACTCCTGAAGACTGTTTATCCTTTCGATCTTTTCATCCCTCATAGCCGTATCCATCGTGATTTCGTGCCTTTTCTCCCTAAGCCTTAAAATCTCATCATCGATCTGGTCATAAGTATCCTTGTTGTTAGCTTTCATTACCAGCTCCTTTTCGAGCCTTTTGAGTTCCTCATCAATCTCAGTAATATCATCATCGCTTTCATCCGTGATGACCTTGGTGATATTTCTCTGCAGCACCTCAAGATAGTTCGACTTATCCCCAATGAGCCTGTTTATCGCCTGAACGACCACATTCTCCAATACCTTTTTATTCACGGTTCGTGCATGGCATACACATCCTGTTGGTTCAAGTCGGCTGATGCATCTCCATACTATCGACTTGCAGCCCCTGTTGTTCCAGTGGATCCTTTTGAACAGCTCTCCGCACTCATCGCAGACGATGATCTGTTAGAAGTAGTGACAGTAGCTGTAATTTCTCTTTTTACCGTATGACATTATATTGACAAAGATCATATTTTGCTGTATAATTAAATTCTGTAAAATATTTTTATATAAATCAGGTTTTTTATATACCTGAAATTTTTTAATACCGGAGAGTTTAATTAATGGTAAAAATGGAGAAAATTACCCCCCCGAAATAATTTACTAAACGATTGATTTCGGGAATTACAGCATTTGTTATGACAATTTCTGTTTTTCCTCTGAATGAATTGAGCGTAAAAACAGTAAAGGCCGCAGAAGGTACTTCAGCTAAAAGAACATATGGTGATTTGAATAAGGATGGAAACATTGATGTGTTTGATCTTATGCATCTGAAAAAAATGTTGCTTGAAGAAACCAAAACAAATGAGATAATGTCTGATGTTGACGGAGACGGTGAAACAACATTTAAAGATATCACCGAAATGGGAAAGTACATTATGGGTGAAGTACCGCTTCTTCAGTCAGAAGTAAAACTTGATACCGACGAGGACGGTATTTGTGATTACCTTGAAACACTTCTCGGTACTGATTTGTCAGATACTGATTCTGATAAGGACGGATTCAGCGATTTTGAAGAGCTGTATTTTCTAAATACCGATCCGAGGCAGAAGAATACCGACGTTACAGATTCACAAAGAGACGCTGACAATGACGGATTGTTTAGTATTGATGAATTTTTTATTTATTATACAGATCCATACAATTCAGATTCTGATAAAGATGGATTGAATGACGGAAAAGAAATAGAACTAAAATCAGATCCTTTAAAATACGATACAGATGACGATGGAATATCTGATTATGGTGAGCAGCAGCTTGGAACAGATCTTTTGATAAAAAAAAGTGATGGAATCACTGATGATAATAAACTATATTTTGATCAGATAATGCCTGATGATAAAATGTCTGATATCAATATTCCTGAAAACATGTATTCTTTGAAAGCAACAGCACATATGACCGGATATATCGGAGAAATCTTAAGTATAAATGAAAGTGATTATTCATACTTTTTAAGTGAAAATGCTGTTTGTGGAAAAATGGTAGATGTGTCATATCAAAATGAAAGAAATGATTATGAATCGTCAGAATTTGAGTATACGTTGAGCTTTTCTTTGGATAATATATATGATCCGAATAATTATATGATTTTCTATTACGCAGTAGACGATTATATTTTATTGCCTTTTGAAACAAAATATGAAGACAATACACTTTCGGTTACATATGATAAACCTGCAACATTTTGTATTGTGGATATAACTGAATTGGATTTTTCTGACGATAGTGATTTAGAAAATGAAAAAGAAACTGTTTCACCGGAACAGTATAGTTCAGATTCTGAAATTGACGTGACAGCAGATGAAAATGACACTGAATCCAATCAGATGGTTATTGATACGGAAAATCTGATTATGCAGTATGCTAATAACAGAATTACTAATCAGTTATCTACAGTAAAAGATCAATTGTCGTATTCCTATATTTAAGACATTTTGCAGTATTGGGTGATGAGGAAAGTAAATGGATCAATGTATCATTTGAAAACAATGAATTCAAGGAAGAAATTGTTGGAGATAACTGGATTTGGTACAGGAGAAATAGTATGAAGAAAAAGAAAGTATTTTTTATCACAATAATAATTCTCTTTCTGTCAGTGATTGTGTGTTTTAAACTTTATTATTCTGATTATGAAAACAAAGTTAATCATGCAACAGCCGGGGCAAAGGAAGTTTATACGTGTTTAGGTTCTTTTTTGACTGAGCGTTATTATGATTTTGATAGTTGTACATTCCATTCAGAAGATGAATTCAATAATTCTATTTTTTCATCAGAAGCTAAATACACTAATAATATATCTTTGAATGATGACTTTAAAGAGTATATAAAACAAAATTCAGGGAATATTCTTTCCGATAGATACAAGTACATAGTATTTATAGAAAATGGAGAAATTACAGGTGCATTATATTCAGATGATATACTTTTAAATATTGTTGGAGCTTATCCTAACTATAATCCAAATAATAATCAATTTCCATATGGATTTGAATTCAGTGAAAAGATGAAAATTACAGAAGTTGGTTTTAATCGTCAGGCAAAGTATTTTTATAATAAGTTTATAGAAGAACACAAAGATTCACAAGAATCTGACGATTCTGTTTCAGAATAAATGTACGACATCTATACCAAATGGGAAGAAAAACTTCTTTTTGTCATAATAACGAAGATGAATTATCTGAATATCATCTCGCTTAAGAGTATGATTCTAATAATCATATGATGTGGTATATATTGTTACGACACTTAGCTTATTAAATCAAGTGTCTGAGGATTTTAACAGAACAATACAACAATTAAACATCTTAAATTGTATAGTTTCAAATTCTTATGTAGAAAATAGTCCATCAATTAATACTATTTTTGTATTAACACAGGAAAAAGCTATTTCTGCATTTAGTGATGATAGAAATAAGTTTTCTTAACTGTTCCAAATAGTATTTGCTTCAAAAATCGATATTGGGATCCTTTTGTTCTTGATATAATTTATACTAATTATAAAGAATCTGTTCCTAAACATCCACATGAGTATGGGGCAAAAACACAGCTAGATCGGATGCTCAAATTTTTAAGAGATACACCAGAAACAGCTCATATGTATGAAAAGAATATACCTACTCGATTACAAAAAGGAAGTGGACGTGGTTTATTATGTTCACTGTGTATTCAATGGGTTAAAAAAAGTCGTTGAAAGATATTCTTGCAAATATAAAATATTCAGATGGAGATTTAGCTAATGAATTTATACTTTTCATTATTCTGATTAATTGGAGATGGTATATTTGAAAAAAATAAGAAATCTGTTTATATTTATAGTTTTTCTAATTTCGGCAGTGATATTATTTGGGTATATTATATTATTTACTGATAAAATTTTTAATCCAAAATATATTTATTCTTCTTCTTATAACAGCAACCATTTGACTTCAAAAAAAAGGTTGATATAGATGAGATTAATTCAATAGAGCTTACTAAGGAAGATTATAGTTTTACAAAATCTAATCTTAAATACTGCAAAAATTTATCTGAGGTAATAATAGCAACAGGTATTGATTATAAAAATATCAATTTTCTTGAAGATTTAAATCAAATCAGCAAACTAACAATGTGTAACAGATCTGAAGACTGGCAGGGAATAAGAGGCTGCAAGAATTTACGTGAACTTACGTTAATTGATTCTGATTTTTCTGATTTTAATCTTTTTTCTGATTTTAGTCATCTTTCGGTATTAATTGTTGACTCAAATCAAAAAATAAAATACGGTAGTTTTGATACTCTTAAATCATTAGATACGCTAAATCTCTCTGCTGGAAATATAGATATAAAAGAAGTATCATTTGCTCCGAAATTAAAGGTATTAGAATTACATAGTATACAGGAATTTGTATATTCGGAAGAAATAGCAAAAATGAAAGAACTTGAAGAATTGTCTTTAGGGGCATGTAATGTTCCGTCTGATTTTATTTCAAATGTTGCAACTCTTAATAATAT
>JAZUJY010000219.1:0-2678 GCA_045643005.1 Oscillospiraceae bacterium
TGTGGCATTTTTTGATATACGAAGAATTTTAGAAAGTTGATAAATACTTTGAATTATGGTATACTAATGACAATTGATAAATAAATGGAGGGCAGGACAATGAAATATCCAATAAGTGTACAGGATTTCAGAACATTAATAGAAGATAATTATGTATATGTAGACAAGACAGATCTGGTATATTCTCTTGCACAGAAACATGTATGCTTTCTATCAAGACCGCGCAGATTCGGAAAGTCACTGCTTATAAGTACACTTGAAGAGTATTTTAAAGGAAGTAAAGAACTTTTTAAGGGACTTAAGATAGAAGAACTTGAAAAAGACTGGGATGCGTATCCTGTATTCAGGATAGATTTTGCAGGCGGTAATTATACCAGATCTGAAGAACTTGAAAATAAACTTAACGGACTAATAGTCACATGGGAAAGAATATACGGAGCAGATGATGCTTTTGTAACATTAAGCGATCGTTTTAAACATGTACTTAAGGCGGCTGAAGAAAAGACCGGACGCAAAGCGGTAGTCCTTGTAGATGAATATGACAAACTATCACACTTGATATGTTTCCCATTACAAGCATATCGAATGATATGTTTCCGAAAACAAGTACGGAAATATTGATATGTACCCTCATACGAGCGGATTAGCGACATCATAATCAAGGTTTAAAGGCATGTTAAGTGCGTAGTATTGCTGTCGATACATAAATTATATGAGTACTGTAAACGACGTAAATCATTAATAAGAGCAAATCAGGGACATTCTTTTCAGGTTGATGTTGAACCTGAAAAGAAGGAACCGCCTGAATACCTTTATCACGGAACAGCAGAAAAATACAGAAACTCTATAGATGAGCAGGGGCTGATCCCCAAAAGCAGATTATATGTTCATCTGTCATCCGATATAGAAACAGCAGTTAAAGTCGGCAGCAGACATGGCAAACCGGCTGTATACCGCGTTTGGTTAGGGCTGATGCAGAAAAAAGGCATTGCTTTATTACAGATTAAGGAATATGGAATACGCTGAAAATTTACTTTGGGGCATTACTTGTGAATTGTACCATTTAGATTATTGTAATTCAGTGTATGATCCCTTGAAGGATGATAAGATCGTTAATAAATTGAAACAGTTTGCATTTGAAGTATATTGATATGACAAATTTACTAAACTTCTTCTTTGATTCCGTAGCCCAAAAATATTAAGCCGAATATGAGAAATGTTACCCAAATCAGGGCCGTAGATAATTTTACACCGGTAATACAGTTTTCTATGCATTGTTCAGCAGAGCTAAACTGACTGACAGTTGCACTAAGATTATTGAAAGATTCGGCAATAATCTGGTTGTTGCCGATTTTGGCAGCGAAGGTGATCGGTTCGTTGTTTTTAAGGCAATAGAAAGAATAGCGAATATTATTCAGCTCCCATTTATTTCCTTCCGGATAATAGTAACAGTCACTTTCAGTTATGCCTTTCGTGAGATCCTGACAAACTTTCGAAAGATTCCTACACTTGTTGATGCCGAATTGCTCAATCGGAAACGGAATATCGCCATAAAGGAAAAATTCCGGTGAAGATACGGCTGCAGTCGGATTATCCACCTGTACCCAGTCACAGGTGGAATCTTTCTCTTCCGGATGCAGTTTTATATAGATTTCTTTTTCTGCGCGAATATAAATCATGGAATCCGTCAGAAAGTAATAATATGGGTCTTCTACTGTTTCGCCGGTCAGAACAGCATTTTCGACAAGATAGCCCTGTGGTTCTCCTTCCAGTGCAGAACGCAGGTCCTCTTCTGTGGAGATAATTGGTGTTGCCCTTACGCTTTTGCTGTATTTATTCACTTCAATCCGGGTGATAACTAAGGTCAAAACTATCAGAATACCACACACGATCGCACCAATGAAATATTTGTTCATATGATATTTTCTCCTGTCTGAATATTGATTCCCGTCCTGCAAAAGAAAAAAAGGAATTATTCTGATTATAGCACATCTTCTCGAAAAAGAAAAGATGACTTCAGTAATATTTTTTATGTGTAATTTCGGATAAGCTCACACCGAAGGAAAAGCTTAAAAAGCTTCATTTTATAACGACGAAGAGGATATCCACCGCCTCTACAGGCGGCGGGTTCTATCCTAGCATTCAGTCCAGTCGGAGTACAATCTCCGACTTCAGCGAAAGCGATTCTTCGAATCGCCTCTGCGAGTTCAAAGCAGAGCTTTGAAGAAACACGAAGATTTGATAAAAGAATGCGTAGAGGCTGCGATGGAATATTTCAATATTTCAGAGCTGTAAGCATCTGCTAAATTCCTATTTTCAAGATTTAAGAGGAAATAATTATGCAGAAAAAATATGAATCAGAGTATTGTGATGTTAGTTATATGGATTTAAAGATCTGGCAAAACACATCAGTTTGTTTAAGGGGTTTTAAATAATATGAAAATTTTAAGAAGAAGTCTTCTCTCTTTGATGTTAATCATAACTGCCGTTTTTTTTATTTCGCATTATGATTCAAAAGAATATACAAAAGAAAGCGAACAGGCTTACATAAACAAGATCTGCAAAATGACAAAAAATCAGGCTGTTGCTGTGGGCATAATTGATGGTGATAAAGATATCTTTTTAGAACACAGTGCTGACCACGGCCAGAATGTTGATAAGCATACTTTGTTCGAGCT
>JAZUJY010000220.1:0-3076 GCA_045643005.1 Oscillospiraceae bacterium
AAAGTGAAGCCGGGGTATAGAAAAAGAGCTTCAGATTTGTTATAATTGAAATTGCCAAACCACAATAAAACAAAGGAGAAGCTCTCATGATTAATAGCATAAGCGATTTTTCATTTAAATTCAATAGTTCTGTGAAATTTAATTTCGATGGTGGCGATTTAACATCAGATTCCGGCGGCCTTCTGATAGAAGAATTCATGCATGTAACAGGTATAAAAAAGCTGTTTCAGATGTTTAAAACCAAATATTCAAAATTGCCGGTAAAATTGTAAACAGATCCAGATACAAATACTTCAAGCTGTGCAGTAACTGCATACACAAGAAAGAGTTTATCGAAATGTTTATTAATATTCAACAGCTTTATGTACAGCTGAACGAATAGTTGTGGAAAAAGCATCTTGAAAATCGAAAAAATTATCAGAAATCATTTTACAGGATAGCTATACATTTTTGTAATGCATTATTATGGTAAAAATCCAAAAAATGTTTTTTGAAATTCGATTTTTTTAAATCAGGAATTATTTACTGCATTATGATGCTTGGTGAATAATTCGGGTTTATCATGTAATATTTATGACAGAAAAATTAAAAATGTGCTGATTTTTTATATTCAGCTGAAGGAGTATAATAATATGCCGGGATATATGATACATGCTGCATGTGCAAAAAAACTGATCGAATTACTGAATATTCAGGATGAACAGGAAAAGAAAAACGTAACAGCCGGGGCAGTAATGCCTGATGCTGCGAAGATTTCAGGACTAAGCAATGCGTCAGAACTTGATAAAACAATGCACTATGCAGAAAAGCCGGATTCATATTTCAAAACACCTGATTTAAAAAAATATTTTTCAGAACATCCGTTATCTCTTAAAGATCATTATCATCTTGGATATGCGTTACATCTGTACATTGATATAAAGTTTGATGAATACATAAGCGGTAAAGCGACATATATTCCTCAGTCATTTACGGATGGTGTAATGTTTGAATATCAAAACTGCAGATATACGTCTCAGAATTTCTGGAGTATGATATACAAAGATTATGATAACTCAAATTCGGAAGTTATCAGGCGGTATAAAATCGAATTAAAGGATTTTCCTGAACTTTCTGAACTGAAAATCAGTTCGAAGCAGATTTCGTGGTACAGAAAACTAAGGAATGAAATAGAAAACAAATTTAATTTAAACGGAGCCGGAGATCAGCTAAGTTTTTTTGACCTGGAGGAGCTTTTTTCATTTATTGATAATACAACTGAAAACTTCAAACAATATTATACAGATTCTTTGATCAGTCAAAATAATAGCGATCGGAACGAACCGTCTGACAGCGACAGCATTTTCAATGGTGTTGAAAAAAGGGACTGGTATTCGGAAAATGCCAAAAGAAAATATTACATAAAATGCTGGAGGAAGCTTGTACAAAAGGGTGTAGTATCTGAAAATGATGAGTGCTTTATGGAAATACTTGAAAAGGAAATAGAGTGCTTTGACGAACACGCACGTAAATACAAGAAAAGCAATAAAAAATCACTTTTAATACTCTCGATCATTCCTGTTATGGCAGCTATGGTTTCCGCAGCTTCAACATTGGATTTTTCAGTAATATGCAATAAAATATTAGCATTTGCAGCATCTGTTTTATCAGTCATAATTACCATATATACTCAGTACTGTGAAAAAGCCAAATACAAAGAGACATGGCTCAGATACAGGTATATTTATTCTATGCTCATGAATGAGACAGAATGTTTTTGCGAAAGAATAGACGAGTACAGTGATCTTGAAGATCATGAAGCTGTAAAACAGTTTATGTCCAAAATCAACAAATGGAGAAATGAGGATTACAGGACATTTCAGAATAATATTGGCGGAATTGAATATTTTGAAAACGATAAAGCAGATGAATGAAGAAGGATAGAACGATATACTTCTTGTGACATTTATGAAAGCGAAACATGCAGGATATCAGAAATGCTTTGCAGAGTTCGTTTTAAAAATGCCGGAAAGAATAAACAGTCGCGAATTGATTTATAGTCCATGTCAATTCAAAAATGGATTGACATGGGTGTAATCTGATAAATAAAAATAATGAATGGATTGAAATATGAAGATAAAAGTAAATAAAGAAAAAATAGTTCGCATTATTATTTTGTTTGCAGGGCTTGTGATTGCACATTTTGGGGTGACATTGTTTCTTTTGTCAAATCTTGGAGCTGACCCGTTCAATGTTCTGATCCAAGGCTTGCTGAAGACATTCCTGGATACGGGAATGTCTTTTCTGACACATGGTATCACGCACATGGCCGTTTGTTTTCTGATTATCATTGCGCTGCTGGTGATTGACCGTTCCTATATCAAAATCGGGACTGTTATATGTATGGCCTGCGGCGGTCCGATCATTGATTTCTTTACGTGGCTGCTTTCGCCTCTGAAAATCAGTGAAATGCCGTTTGTCGTCAAACTGTTTTTTCTGGCAAGTGGTTGTGTGATTCTTGCATTTGGCATGACAATTGTGATAAAATCAGAAGCCGGTACAGGTCCGAATGACCTTGTTGCAGTTGTCATCAGCGATAAGAGCCGGAAAAGCTTTGGCATTATCCGAATCATCACAGATTTTTCGTTTGTGGTTCTTGGGGCGCTGCAGGGCGGAATATGGGGAATCGGTACACTGGTTTGCGCATTTCTTGTCGGACCGACAGCAAATTTCTTTTTGCCGAAGTCAGAGAAAATTGTAAACAAGATTGTGCAAAGCAGGAAAAAATGATCTTTATCAGTATTATTTAATTACAGTTCTGTAATTCTGAAAAAAGCTTTGGTTATGATGTTCAAAGCTCTGCTTTTAACAAGCAGAGGCGATTCGTAGAATCGGTTCCCGCTCAGTCGGAGATTGTACTCCGACTGTTTGGTCAGATAGAACCCGCCGCCTGCAGAGGCCAATGTCATCAACTTAAGAAATTAGATATAAAAAAGCAACATAAAATTTGCAAATTTTGTTAATTGATGAAACGATAAATTCCCCAAAATGAGAAAGTAAAATCTCATCCTTCAATAAAGTTTGCTCAAAATCAACG
>JAZUJY010000221.1:0-5853 GCA_045643005.1 Oscillospiraceae bacterium
ATTTAGTCACAAATTAATGTGCTATCTGTATTATATCAAGTTAAAGTGCGGTTTTCATCCGGAAAAGGTGCGGTTCTGTTGCCGTTTTTAGTGCGGTTTTAGTCCGTGCAGATGCGGTTTTTGGAACGGCATATACAAAATCAATACAGTCATTTTTTTCTTCTTCCGTCAGATATCCAATTTCAATACTTTCTGAACCGTCATGGAAATATACAGGCAAAACATTACCGGAATCATCCTTTTCAGGGATCATAGCTTTTGAACCGGCTTCATAAAAAGCTTTCTTATTTGTTGGAAAACAATCGTCAAGTTCTTTTTGAAAATCATACATATAGAATTCTTTTAAAATATCCCATGCTGCTGTTATGTTGCCGGATTGGCTGTTTATCGCGAGCGAGATATCCGAAGTTATCAAAGCATGTCCTCCGTTTTTTCCGGGATAACCGGAAAAAGAAATATCCATATCTTTATATCTTCCTGCCACTAATCTGTGATAATCATCAAAAGAAGATATGCTAATACTATCTAAAATTATTTTACCGTTTTTAAATAAAGAATAATCATCTTCTGTCTTTTGATTTTTTTCTTTATTGAATTTTTTTACAAAATCAAGAAATTCAATAAAATCTTCTGAATCAAAACTACATGTTTTTGCATCATAGTCTACATAATCGTCTATGCTGCCATAAAAAACATTAAAGACCATGTCGCTTCTTGTATAATGTTCAAACAGATCAAGGTTATCCGATTGCTTATCATATATTTCAATTAGTTTATTTAAATTCCAGTCGTTCTGATTATCTGAATATTTTTTTAATACAGTCAAAGTAGAAAAATCAAAACCGGCAGGAAGACTGTATATTTTTCCGTTATTTTGATAAGCATCAAGAATAAAAGGCAAAATATCATCTTTATTCAACTCTGTATCCTTTTCCATCAACTCAAAAAGGTCTGCAAATGCCCCCTTTTTTTCAAGTATTTTTCCATTTTCAAAGGAAGAATATAAAACAATATCAGGTGCTTTTCCGCTGATAAAATCCTTTTCAAGCTGATCTGAAGGATCTGAAGCACTGCCGTAATCTACTATTTTTATTCTATATTTATTATTACTTATTTTGTTATAATTTGCTATCTTTGATTTTACAATATCAGGGATCCATTCTGCTCCAAAAGTAATTTCTTCCTTTTGAACATAATCATTTTCTGAACCGTCTGTTTTTTTCATTTTGTACATATAGCCGTTCTTTGTGATCAGGTCATACTCAAGTATCAAAAAGCTGTCATCCGGCATTACAGAAATATCATATATTCCTGTTCCGTTGAAACCGGACATATTCAGATCACAAATAATATCTATTCCATCTGAATTAATCTTTCCTATATATTCTGAAGTACAAAGAAAAAGCTCATTATTATTGCCATAAAATATTGTTGTTTTTTCTTCACAGGAGATTTCACACATTTTAGTAATTTCACTCGTGCTGATATCAAAATTTCCTGCAAATTTTTTTTCATCTGAATAATAAACAAATGATATATTTTCAGCTTTTTTTGTAATGCTTTCTATCCATTCAGCATCTTCACAGCTGATATTTTCTTCTATTTTACAATTCTCATCCAGAACATAGAAGCCGCATGTTTCATTCTCATAATCTTCAACATTCAGAATAATTTTCATATCATCTGACAAAAATACATCCGATACACTTATATTTCCGTTTGTAAATTCCGGAATCTGAAGATCTTTGTAGGTATTATCGTTTGCTTTAAAAAGTTTTAAGTAATAAGTTCTTTCTATTATCGAACGATAATTATTATCCGGATCTGTTTCATCATTTTTTTCATCTGTCCGGACTATATAAGCTATAATATCTCCGGTACTATTCATATCCCAATTATTTATACGTTCATTTTCCTTTAAAGAAAGATCTATTTCATTTATTAATTCAAATGTTTCGCTGTATCTTGCAAGCACGGAATGAGTATATTTATTTACCGAACTTTCATTTTTCAATACTATAAATGAATCATTTGCTTCACAGTATTTGCATCCGTCTACCGTTGAGAAATCCAGATCTTCTGAGTTCTGTTCATAAACAAGGTATGTATCTGTTTTTACAGAATAATCCTTATCTGTTTTATCAGAACATGAAAAACATGTAAATAACACAAATAATAAAGTCATAACAATAATAATCTTTTTCATATATTCTTTTTTCATTAAAATCTCCATTATTTATAGTAAAATCTTATTAGTAGTTTTTTATTATTTTTCCAATTATCTGTTTTTCAGATATACTTCCAAAAAATCGACTGTCTGTACTATTATCGGTATTATCTCCAATGATAAAGTATTCATCTTTATCCAATGTGAATTCTTTATTCCCGGAATGATAATGACAATTGTCATATATCAATCCATTCACTGATAATCTTTCGTTTTCTTCAGAAATTACATCTCCGGGCTTTCCTGCAACTCTTTTAATTATTGTTCCATAATCATCTGTTTTGACTACAATAATATCAGAATTCTTTATTTCATTAAAACGTCTCAAAGCCAATAAAACATTCCCATCACTCAGTGTAGGTTCCATTGACGATCCTTCAACAATAACAATTCTGAAAAATGCAAAAAACAACAGTAATACCAAAAGAATTACAGAAAGCATCAAACAAATTATAGATTCAAATTTTTTTCTGCACATTGTTTCACCTTTTCATCATGTGTTACTACTACTATCGTTTTGCCTTCCTTATGCATTTCATCAATAAGCTTCATTACTTTATCTCTGTTTTCAGCATCCAGACTTCCTGTAGGCTCATCAGCAAGAATTATGTCCGGTGACTTGATCATAAGTTTAGCTATTGCAATTCGCTGCTGTTCACCGCCGCTGAGCTGAAAGATCTTCTTTTTGCTTATTCCCGGCAATCCAACGCGGTCCAACACTTCAGAAATAATTTTTCTGTTCTGTTCTTTATTCATCTTTTTAAATTTTAAAGCAAGTTTTAAATTATATTCAACAGTCTGATTTTCAACAAGTCCGTAATTCTGAAACAAATACCCCAGTTTATTTCTAAGAAGATAAACTCCATCACGGGTTCCAAGTTCAGGATTTTTTTTCCCGCATATTAATACATCTCCATTATCCTGTGTTTCAAGAAGCCCCATCATATTCAATAATGTACTTTTTCCGGCACCGCTCTTTCCTGTTATCGCCAGATAATCGCCTTCATCAACAGAAAGGTTAAAATCCTTAAAAATTACGTTATCGCCATATGCTTTATCAATATTTTTTAATTCTATTACAACAGGCATTATACTATTCTCCTTTCATTACTTCAGCTGAATATTTGGTGGCTTTTGATTCAAGAATCATATAAAACATAGTATAATCTATCATACAAATACTTATTGGAAGTAAAATATTTATATTTAATACTAATGAATATACAGTTAAAAATACAAGTACAGCCAGTTTTAAAACAATCTTGTATCTATGAATATCTGCGAAAGAAAAACCGTCAAGCTTCTTTATTACTATTAGTTTTTTATTATCTTCAAAGTAGATCCAGTTTTCATAAACAAGCGTAATAATTATAACTGACAGCAAAAAAATATTTGCCAGAACAACCACAAATATAGTAAGCTTTGATTCAGTAACATATTCATCGGCATCGCTGACAATGTTACTTATTCCTCCTATAGAACCAAGAACGTTATATTCAGATAAAAAAGGTTCTATTTCTGAGTAAAAATTGTCAGTATGACTCTTAAATATCATATCTCCGTTCATCATAGCAGAAAACAACAATACCGGATCCTCAGAAAAACAAACTATCGGATACTGTATATAATCATCGTAAGAGCAGAATGATATTTTATAAAATTTTTGATCATCGTTATAATATATAATATTTATATTATTGATATCTGTATTCAGTTCTTTTGCATACGTTGATAGAATTTCATTTTCTCTGCTTTGATCAGACTCAGCAACAAGAATAGTTTCTTTTCCTTCAGGGAAATCTTTTACTTCAATTAATTTATTATCTATATCATAAACAGGATTAATATCCAGATAATTGTCGTTTATTTTTATTTTCCAATACTGAATGTCTCTGTAACATTCTGCAGCATTTGTACTCATTGCTTCCATAAGAATAACGTCAAACTTTTTCTTTACACAATTGTAAAAATCAAGAGTCTGTACTTCATTTTCATAATCATCAGTATAAAACGATAGATTATAATAATTCTTAAGATTCGTTTCAAAATAATTATATTTTTCCGATATTGTACAATTCTCTTTATATTCTTCTATATTTGTTTTAATAGTAACCATCATTACACAAATGATCACTATTTTCAAACCAAAAGTCAATACTCTGATGATTCTTCTGTTTGTTGATCCTTTTAAAACTTTCAAAGGAGCGACAAACAACGAAAAAATGCATGAAACAGAAAACATTATTAAAATTATTAATACTAAAAAAATAATTAATAAATAATATTTTGAAAGATATAATTTTAATGTCCCAAAGCCAAAACTCAATGTCAAATATAAAGATGCAATTGAAAAAAAGATACAAAATTCAATACCGCAAACTGATAAATAAGATTTTATTTCATCTGAAATAAAATCAGATATCTTATATCCATCAAGTATTTTTACAGCAATGTTTTTGGAATTTGCCAGTTGATAATAAATCATACTTGTAAAAAGCAAAAGTAAAAGAAATGCACTGCTGACAAGCAAAAGTATATAAAATGTATCATCTTTATAACTAAACGGTCGCACAGCACTTACATTCACAAATTGTTCCGACATTTTTTCTTCAAACGATTCTATCTCATCACTATTAATAATGCAGCTGGCCTTTATATACTGTGATTTGTTTATTTCTGAAATAGGATATACGTAGTAATCAAAAGCTATATCAGGGTAGTCTAATTTATGTATACCTTCTATATCTGATTTTTTAGTAGAATATGCCTTATTATTATCAAAGTCTATTTTTTCTGAAAACGGAAGAAAATTTGTATTTATACACGTTGTAAAAATAACCACTTTTGATTTGTCGTCTTTTGTATCTATAAAGTTATCATATAAAACAAAGGCCACATCCGTATCAGTCAGTTTACAAGCTTCTTCTATTCTTGAAATTAGACCATCCAGACTAAAATCATATTCTGAATTAAATTCTATTATAGTTTTATCACAAAATAAACTGGCACTGCTTTGTACTATATAATCAAATGCTGATAAAACAAAAAAAACCAAAAAAGTTACAGCATTCATTATAGTTAAAATACGTTTCATTTTACCTCCAAAAATACGATGGAGCATGTAACAAAACAATACTCCATCGTTGATTAATTAATATTTCGTTCAAAGAGCTGTTTCAGAAAGATATTTTTTCATTCAGAAACCATACTATCACTTTGGATTACCATTTATAAGACCAGTATTTAAATCCGTCTTCCCTCTTATCCGGACAGTTAGTATTATTATAATAACAATAAGCTTTTTTAAACCAACCTCTGCTTGAAGAAGCATATGAATATGCACCTGGACCGACCTCATCAGATCGTTTTTTCTCTCCACTTACTTCCACACTTGAACGATGACTATGACAATTATTATAATAATTAGAATAAGGAGATGCACTCTCTCTATCCATATGCCATTTGTTTGTGCAGCCACAGTTTGAACTAGTATAAACATTTTTAAATAACTTTACAAATCATTCCAAATGTGATATAATATATTTATAGGATATTCAGTAACATTTGGAGGATAAAAAGATGCCTAAAGCAATAACCGTTCTTGAACTTTCAGCAGATGAAAAAGA
>JAZUJY010000222.1:0-4692 GCA_045643005.1 Oscillospiraceae bacterium
TTGCTGTGACTGTAACACGCCTGTTATTTTCGTCCCATGAATGATGTATTTCATCTCTGACAAACAAATATGTATTTTCTATCAGTGAAAGTTCATCATCTGATTTACTTTTTATTTCTACCGCAAGTTCTCTTACCGCCGCATCATCAAAATCGACATACTGCGTACATTCAAGATATTTCTCCAACATCTGTACTTCACCTCTGTATATAAAACAAACAGGCTAATAATTGCTCAATAGCCTGTCAACTGGTTTGGGGAAAGAATTTGACAGCTACAGTTTGACAAAGCCTTCCTTTCCCCAAACATAACACTTTTATTAATTAGTCTGACCTCATCACATACTAATATGTGATATTTTGCGTTTACACAGAATTCGGGATCGACTCATATTTATTATTCATCAAAGCCCCAGTTATCTTCAGGAGTCGTTATCGGATCTCCTGTATGAGCACCACCTGATGTAGTAATTATATCCTCGGTCTCAAACTTAATAATTCTGATCTTTGCTCTTTCAAATTTTTCCTTCATATTTATTTGCCTCCAATTATTTTAGCCAACATATGCATTAGCTGCCTGATTGTAATAATACATTGCCTTCATTAAGTCTACAAGTCCGGTTTGGGTTGATTTATTCTCAATGACTGACTTAGCATATGTAAGTGCACTGTATTTAATTGTTCTGCTTAATCCGTTTGTTTTGTTTGTAACGACAATGTCATACATTTCATCAAAATCCTGCGGAGTGATATTTTTGATGTCTACCCAGTAATAATCTCCGTCCTTGTAAGGTGAAAGTGTATCTCCATTACAAGTGAATTTATAATCAGAAATGTTTCCTGTTATTTCATACTTTACCTTGAGTGTGATATTTGCTTCGATACTTAAATAAGCACTCTTAACCTTTGCTCCGGAACCGTTATCCTTTGAAAGATTCATTTTGTAATCATCGGGAATGCTCACATTCGGGCTGAAATACTCAAACACTCTGAAGTCTGCAAGATTAGAAGTATTGTAATTTGTATACTTCTGTGTTGCTGCTCCGTAATTAAGCATTGCATTTATAAGTTTT
Organism: Oscillospiraceae bacterium; assembly: GCA_045643005.1. Lineage (GTDB taxonomy): Bacteria > Bacillota > Clostridia > Oscillospirales > Ruminococcaceae > HUN007. Next base: position 1,073 of record JAZUJY010000222.1, read on the forward strand.
GCCATTTTAGGCTCAACTTTGCCCTTCATGTTTTCAGCATACTTGATTACGGAATACTTTACTAAACTTCCTTCAGTTCCGTCACCATAGACTATTGTTGCAGTAATTTCGTCAGCCATCTGGTCAGGTCTGAGGTATAAGCTGAAAATGTAACTGTCACCGTCAGGCTTGCCTTCTGAAAGCATTACCTTTGTATCTATTCCGTACTCAGATGTGAAATGAATGTATGCATCCTTATCATTAACTGCGTCTTCTTCAAGTATTGTCTTGAAGTTAATGATAACACCATCTGTAAGAGTAAGGGATGCGGCTGTAAATGCATCAAGGTGATTTTTGATTTCTCCGCAGCTTGTACATATTCCGCCGTTGTATTTATGGGTAAAGTCTGTAATATTCTTATAGCCGTAACCGTCAATGAGTTTAGAAGCCTTTGATTCAGGTACAGTATGGATTTCAAGTGATTTTGAGCACTCAAAAAATACTTTATCTCCGATTTCTGTTACTGAACATGGAATGGAAACAGAAGTAAGAGAACTGCAACAAACAAATGCCCAAGCATCAATTGAAGCCAAACTGTTTGGAAGAGTTATACTTGTAAGTTCTGAACAACTATCAAATGCACTTTCACCTATGGATTTAACGCTATCAGGAATAGTTATCTCTGTAATATATGAGCAAGATAATAAATAGTCACCAATCCGAGTGATGCCGTCTTCAATTTCAACTTTAGTGATTTTACTGTTATTGAAATCTCCCTTCCTTGGTGACAGATACCAAGGCTGTTCATCATAATAACCATAGTCTTCTGTATCGCCATAACCCTTGATATAAAGTGTGTATCCATCTTCATTCTTGCAGATTTCGTATGTTGCATTATCTCCGCACTCACCCTGATAGATGATTTCAGGCTGATTTATCGGCTTACCATCTTCATCTGTTTCGATCTCACCGCAGTACTTGCACTTTCCGTTTACGAAATCATGTTCTTTGTTCAAAATTAAGCTTTCGCATTCATTACAGCATTCGCACTTTCCGTTAAGGAACTGATGTGTACCTGTTTTATGTACTGCAAAACAGGTGTGACAGGATTCGCATACACCATTTACGTAATTATGCTCACCGTTTTCAATAACACTCTTACATTCCTTACAGTACATACAAGTACCGAGTGCTGAATATGTATGCGGTTTTTTAGGTATGATTATTTCGTCAACGTGACCGCAGACTTCGCAAGTTCTTTGTTCTAAGCCATCTTGTGAACAGCTTGCCTGTTTGATCGTTTTGTATTCACCGTTATCCGGATAAGTGTGATGTGCCTTTTCAGCAACAAACTGTCCATCCACAACAGTACAGCCTTCGTTAAGGCAATGATGTGACAGTATCCAGTCATCTGTACAGCTTAAAGGCTGGTCAGTTGTAAGATCTTCGCTGAAATTGTGATTATCAGGATTTACAGGAATTGCTTCGATATTTGTCTTTGCATCACAAAGTGTACAATGCTTGGACTTGCTGCCTTCCTTCATGCAGGTTGGCTCCAGGTCAACTGTAAATTCTTCTGCTGGGATATGATTTGTTCCGTTTGCAGGAATAGTCTGGTAATCAAATTTTTGATGACAAACTGCGCAATATCTGAATTTTTCACCATCATCAATGCAAGTCGGTTCTGTTTTTACAGTATACTCTGTTTCAAGCGTATGCTTGTTAGCATCTTTTGGAATTACCTTTATATCTGTTACTTCACTGCAATTTGTACAGTGTCTTGACATACTTCCGTCTGATACACAGTCTGAATCTTTGTCAATTGTAAACTTTGATGAAAAATTGTGAATTACACGAACATCTGTAACGCTTCCACATCCATTTAAACAATGTTTTGACTCAGAGCCGTCTTCAGTATCAGAAACTGCCTTATCAATTGTATATTGGCTTGAATAGTTATGATTATCAGGATCTATCGGGATTTCTTTAATGTTTGTTCTTGCGTTACAAATACTGCAATACTGTGACATTTCGCCTGGTTCTGCACATGTTGCCTGTTTGTCAATTACAAAGTTTCCCCAATCATGAGCTGTAGGAACCGGGGCTAATATTCTAACATCTGTTGTACTTTCACATCCTGTGCAATGTCTTGATTCTCTACCTGATTTTTTACAGTTCGGTTCTAAATCAACTGTATATTCTTGTTCGTAAACGTGAATGCATCTTGTATCAGTTTTCGCATCACATACTGTACAATATCTTGATTCTTTTCCGGCTTGTGTAGCAGTAGGTTCTTTGTCTACGGTGTATTTAGAAGAGTAATTGTGAATTTCATACTTATCTCTAATTTCACCACACTGACTGCATTGATATCCCCCAATTCCATGCTCGGTCTTAGTTGGTTCTTTTACAACAACTTCATGACAATACGAAGGAAGTATTGTGCCCTGCCAGTAGCGATGTCCTTCTAATTTTATATATTTCCCTAAATTATCGATATATTCTTGTTTAGCACACATACATAAAGGAGTACGTTTACCATCCCTATCAAAATTTTTGAATGCTGCAATATCGGGACCTTCTAATGCCACGCCGTCATTATTAATAAATTTAGCATACAGAAGCGTATCACAAAGTCCGGCAAACATCTCATCTACTTTTGTGGTTTTTGGAATAGCTTTGTACATACGAACATGGCTGAGAGAGGTATCTTTAAACATTTCACTCATATCCTCAACATTATCGTAAGCATTTATTTTTGCGTTAGAATCCTCATAAAATGTAAGATAAGAATTCATAAACATTCTGGACATATCCGTTATGGTATCGAGAGTGTCATTAAACCAAGCTAAAGGAAAATAACTTATTCCTCCATTATAAAAGAGTTCAGACACATTAGTGACATTTTTCATTCTGACATTACTCAATGAAATATCAGTAAAGAAAGGACGTGTATCTTTAAACAGTCCTGAGATGTCACCGGTCAAGGTAATAACATCACCTTCATTTACAGGGAAAATAACAAACGGTGATTTATATATATACGCAGTCCGTGTATGTTCGGCTTCAAGAACTACAATTGTATGCTCAGGATTAAGAAAAGCATATGGAAGAGAATTATCTGATATATATTTCTCCAGATCTCCTTCATATGGTTTGTCTGAGAAACCGAGCGTACATTCCTGATAACGATAATCGCTGTTACCCAAATATCGTTGGGTAAAATTTGCGGTATCCTGAATAAACGCACGCATCATATCCTTGTCAATGTATACACAGTGTTCCTTATCGTCATCTTCAGCTGCATATACATTAAACCTTTCAAGGATACCGTGATCTGAGCAGTCCAGCTGAGCCATACAAGAGAACATCATAGCTGCTGCCGTCAGACCAGAAAAAATTTTTTTGAGTTTTTGCATAATACATAACCTCCCATAATTTTAAATACAATAATTAATTTTTTCTGCATTGTATTAGTGTTTGTTGATTGATTAATAAATACCTCCTTTTCATAGGTCAATACTACACAAAGCATAATTAGTAATTGGTAAAGTATTGACCTTCATTATTTTTCTTTTTATTGCTCCGCCAATTAAGTCTTGAATATTTTATGCGAAGTAATGAAGGAGAAAGTCAAGGAA
>JAZUJY010000223.1:0-3921 GCA_045643005.1 Oscillospiraceae bacterium
CAACGGATTGCTTTCCGTAAGCATTACGCTTGATGCGGAATCTGATGATTCAGAGTCTTTTACCATGTCGATTGAGAAAATGCCAACAGATATCGCTGACATCAAAGAACTGGAACAGCACAATTTCAACTATGATATAAAATCAAGCTTAGCTGGATTTATCGACTACGATGACGATAAGCATCCGAATGAAGATGATAAAATTGAGATTTTAAAAGTAACGGATGAAAAAATCGTCATGAAATGGAATTTTATCTGCTCGGCAGAGTGGGTTAGTCTGTTTGAATATAAAAAGCTTTATGAAGTTGTCTTTGAGGCAGAATATGAAATTGAGGACACAGTGGAAGAATACCCTGTAGTTTACAGCGAATTTGAACCTGCTGAGGGCGAGATCAATTATATGAACGTCGAAGGAATCCGTTACGAAATAGAACCGAAAGGCACCACGCTTGAGTTTTTCCGTTACAAGGATTCTCCACTGCTTACTATGGATCTATGTTTACATCCTTACACATACCACAATCATGTTAAATTGGATGATGAAGATAATTGTTTCTGTATGTACATTGAATGTGCAAGAATTGGCATTCGTGATGTCAAAGAACTGAAAGGTAAAGTTTTCCACCATTCTGATTTGGAGGGATATGCCTATTTGTATGAGCATGAGCCAAATCGAGAGGAAACAATGGAGATTCTAGATGTCACAGACAGTAAAATTCTGATTCGCTGGAGCGGAATATGTACGATTGATTATACAAATTCGTTTGATTCTGTTTTTGAAGCAACATACTCGATACAAAACACCGATTATTCATATTTTGAAAAACCTACGATATTTGAAGTTTCAGAAGAAGCCGAGGAGAAAAATGAGAAAGAAATTCCCGACGATTCAGAAATCTGGACAACTGCTAAGAATCACATTGTCTGTAAGAATTTTTTGAGAAAACAGGTTGTGCTGTATCATTCCGATGATACTTTTCTCATATGGCTTGTTCTTCAAACAGGCGGTAAACAGGTACTATCTGTGATGTTTGATAATGAAATATTTGATACAAAAACTTCATCTCTTGATGAACTGAACGGTGCTGTTTTCAAATGGAAAACACAGGGCAAGCATGGCTGGGATGACTGCGAGCAGTATACACAGTTAAAAATTGACAGTATTACGGCTGAAAAAATCAAAATCACACTGCGTTCTCATTGGATAAACGATGGTACAGATACGCTCGTTGAAGCCACATTTGAAAATACCGTTACGATTTATGAAATGGAGAAGAAAGGCTCTAACAAGCCTGCACTTAGATTGTGCGACTGATTTTCGGAATTTTATTAGTTTATATGACAAAAAGAGGCGATTTTACTTGAAATACCAAAATTTAACGCTTCTGATTATGGCTGCGGAATGCAGTGAACTGATCTGGACTCAGATTCCGTTTAAGGCAACACCGCACAAAGCACGTCTAATGACTTTGTACGTCATAAACTTGTATATTTTCCGTCATCTTGCACAGAAATTTCTTGCCATGCGACAGTATGCCTGCAAAATTTCTGTACAATCTGACAAAAAATCTAACTTATACATTTATTTATATCCTTTCTGTGTTGAAGATGAAATAATCTCATTGAGTGTTCTCGGAGTATAATTCATATATGTTTTCATACAGCCTACATTATAACATTCATGCTGAAATCCTTGATTTTTCAATTGATATGTATATTGTAAAAAAGGTTCATCATCTCGTCCATTATGAACATGACCATACAAATGAATATAACCTTTATCAGCATTTTTCCAATGTGCAATAGGATAATGACATAAAACAACGTGTTTTTCTCCGTCTTTTATTGTTTCCATATCTTTAACCCATATAAACTGTCTGGATATTTCAGCATTTATACGGTCGTGATTTCCGATAATCAAGTATTTTCTGCCTTTTAACTGATGTAAAACCTCTATTCCTGTATCGTTGTTCCATGCAAAATCACCAAGTATATATACTTCATCATCAGGAGATACAACACGATTCCAATTATCTATAATAGTATCATGCATTTCATCAAGAGAAGAAAACGGTCTTGCATCAAATCTCAATACATTCGCATGACCTATGTGATAGTCACTTATATATCTTTTCATTTCTCTATCCTCTGTCAAATTAACGTTTCCTATACTTATTATAAATGTTGTTTACAGCTTCAGCAAATATGGTTCTTGAATGCCTGTCTTTGCAATAATTCTTATTCTTCATATCAATATAACAATCTCGAAGTTTATTAACATATTCATTATTTTTTATCCAGTTATATTTTTCTGAAACATTATCATATTCATCTCCACGATATTCCCAAGCATAGTTATTCTGGCTCTTGTTGTATCGTATGAATTGTTTGCGGTTATTAGATCTCACTCTGACAATAGCGAAGTCGCAGCTATACACGATTTTACTTTTTTCTCTATTAATGCACTTTATTTCAAGTACACTTGTTGAATCACTCGGACAAGAAAATCCATTTTTGCAAGAAATATTGTTAAGAGCATTACGAATCATATCCCTTATCTGTTTTGGTTTGTAATTATCCGGTAAGTTTGGAATTATATCAACATCAAAATCAAAACCTACATTTCCCTTTATATCCTCTGTAATCATATTACGACTTGAACTGCCAACAAATTTATATTGAAAAGTCAATTTACCTTTTAATAACTTTTGAAGCTCCTGTATGATATTTACAACTAAGATTTTGGCAGGTTTTGCTTTTGCCTTTGTAACATATACAAATTTATAGATTTCATTCTTTTGTGTATCGGTGTGTCTATTTTTCGTTTTAGTTGCCGGTTTATTATAACCATTGTTATTGCATATTTCAGTAACAGCTTCTGCGAATAAAACAGATGAAATAAGGTTTTCGTTGTCGAGTTTATTCTTATAATTCGCCTTTAATTTTTCAGTGAGATTTTTCTTCCTTATCCATTTAATTTTATTTTTTATGTCACAAAAGCAGCTGTTCTGTTTTTTCCATTCATATCTCCTGCTATTCTCATTGTATGAGACAAACTGTATAGGATTTTCAGATGGATTACGAATAATAGATAAATTAATCTTAAAATCTATATTATTCGACTCGGAATTATACATATCAATAATGAATGTAGCATCACCATGATGAATGAATTCGCATCTCTTATTAAGAGAATCAATAAATATTCTTAAAAAATCAACATTATCAATAACAATTTCAGCATCAATTTCAGGTAGATACTTTCCTTTATTATCATTACCAACTATATTCATTTTACTTGAACCATATACAAAATCATAGCGAAAAGAAAAACTGTCATAGACATCTTCCTGTAAACGATGAAAAAGCTCTGTAGCACTATACTTCATATCTTTAATATCATTCTTGGGCATAAAAACGTAAGAATTCATAATATGTATCCCCTTTACAAAATATTGAATCCCAAGCCTCCCATTTGATATGTTCAAATCATATTATTATACAGCAATCAAATTGTTTTGTCAAGTGTTTTTTAGAAAAATTTTCAGCCATTATATATGGCTGTCAGCCTGTCGAAAAAGCCGGTCTTGGCAAAAGAGACCGGCTTTTAAAGTAAGAAAAGATATCAACAAAGAGAAGTTGAAGAAAATTTGTGAAAAAGCCAATAGGAAATCACACTGAAATAGTGTATAATAAAAATAATCAAGTACACACAGAAGGGTGATAGAAAAAATGCTTACAGTAAGAGCTGAGGAACGAGCAATTAGGGATACAGTATTACACGTTGTCAGACTGGAGAAGTAAGCGAAACACAGCTATCAAAGCTAAGAAATATCAGATGTCAGATGATGAAGCTAATAAGCGAATTATTGAGCTTGAAAAAGAGAATGCCGCATTGCGTAAAGCTAATGATATTCTAAA
>JAZUJY010000224.1:0-5357 GCA_045643005.1 Oscillospiraceae bacterium
TCACTTAAACAGTATCAGTACTCACATTTATCCTTTATAATCACCATAATCATCGAAATACTCAAAATTATTATAATCGTGAGTTACGTTATCACGAATATCATCACTATGTTTTTTCTTTACGTTGCTGTCGGCATTACAGAATTGTTTTAAATGATTAGTTACATAGTCTATCAGATTGTCATTAAGTACATCTGGATTTGAATTGAATAAGCGTGAGAAAACATTTATCATTGCATAGCGATTAAATACATATCCTGTTTTACTTGAAACGTTAATTTCACTCAGTTTACATCTTTCGGAAAAAGCAATGAGCGAAAAACAAGGAATCCCTTTTAAGTGATATTGCACGGCTTCAATGTGCTTTCTGTTTTGCTTGATAGGATTATAAAATCCATTGTTTCTTTTCATGCCATATGGTGAATAGCCTTTACTGCCATGCTCCAAGCGAGTATACCATTTATCATCAAATTCATTTCCGCTAATTGTTCCTGAGTAGTTTTTACTCTCAATAACAAATATTCCTTTAGAACAGATAAATAATACATCTATTTGAGAATATTTCCCATCAGCAGAAGGGACATAAAGGTCATACAGAATATTGCCTTTATAGTTTTTCATTTTCATAAACTCAAGTTCAAAAACAGTCAGTTTTTCACCGTAAAGTCCATTCACAATAGGATCATCTGACCATGCTTCTGATATAGTACAGCAAGCTTCTTCAACCATATTTCGAAAATGCTCACGTACCGTTAGATATCTGATTTTATTTATGTTTTGTTCAGTGATGTATTTTTCTTTTAATAATTCACTCCTAAAAAAATCACTTGTGAGTCCCATTCCTGAAAAAGTAGCTTCCATTGCTTCAAACATTCCGAACATATTTTCAATTGACTCCTGAAAATTAGAAGTTCCATTATTGTAATTTGGCTTTTTAGTATATATTTGAAATGACTTTAATATTTCAATACAACTATTAGACCTATTGTATGAAATAATCTTTTTTTCAGGCTTTTTAGGAACAAACCCACTGTAATAAAATTTTTTATCAGGATATGGCTGCCGTTGAGGACGAGCAGCTTCATCAACTGTTTTTCCTTGCTTTTCTCTAATTTGTTTGTGCTGTTCCCAAGATTTTATTTTATTGTCTTGCATTTGTTCATGAAATTTTCTTTGTTTTTCCTCTCTTACTAAAAATTGCTGATATTCTTCTTCATATCTCTTTTTGTAAATCTCCATATCATCTTCATACTTTTTTAAAGCATCAGCGTATCTTTTTTCTTCTTTCAATTGTTCTTCCCTTATTCGATTTTGACCAAAATCAAGCGATGCATTAGTTCTTCTTTGAGCTTCTTCATAAATATTCTTTAATTCCTCATCTGTTAGTATTCTGAACTCAGGCATGAGCATTCACCACCTTTTAAATAATCTGTTAATACACTTTATTGAAAAAGAAAAAAATGATATTATTTTTCTATTTCATACCCCTCATAATAATAAGATTGTTCTATACCTTTGAAAATGATTTCTCTGTCATCAACTTTGTCCGTAAGATTAGGCTGAATTAAAAATCGAAGTTCAAGATCATTTATTGGACTGCGTTCCATAGCGGAAAGATACTGTTCTTTATCGATTTTTGACCAGTCTGTCATTTTTTTCAGATTTTTCTTTAAAATCATATCAAGCCAGATACGTGTACTTCTGCCGTTTCCCTCCATAAAAGGATGTGCAACATTCATCTCAACGTATTTTGCAATTATTTCTTCAAATGTGTTTTCGGGCATTTTTTCAATAGCTGAAAGTGCTTCTTTAAGATAAAGTACATTTGCAAAACGGAAGTTGCCCTTTGCAATATTAAAAGTGCGTATTTCTCCTGCAAAGTCATACAGCCCATTAAATAGAGCTGCATGAATTTGCTGTAAGCCTTTCACAGTACCAATTTCTATTTCGTCAATCTTTCCGCTTTCAAAAAGCTGCTTTGCATTTTCAAGGCTTTTTTCATCTATTTCATGTTGTGTCATATTGTTGACCTCAATTTCTATGATATTATTTATAAGGTGAATTACAAATCAGTGAAGCTGAAGCTTGTCGATCAGAGCTTCCTGTAAAGTTGTTGAGAAATTAATATCTGCTCGTTCAGCCATAATATTAAGCCAATTTGGAATAGTAAGTGTTTTCTTTACAGCTTTTTTATCAAAGAATTTGCGGTATTCAAGCGTATCACAAGTTATAAGCGATACTATATCATCTTTTTCGGTAACAATATCCTTTGCATTTGTTGGTTCTGGAATTGCTTCTTCTCGTTCTTCCATATCATAGAGCATAAGACAAAGTGCATCCTTTGCCTGTTCCAAAGCTTCTGCAAGTGTATTTCCGTCAGTATAACAGCCTGATACATCGGGGAAACTCACTTCAAAACCGCCGTCCTCAGACGGAGAAAAAATAGCGGGATAAACATATTTTGCCATAATAATAACCTCCTATATATAAAGCGTAGATTGCAAGGGTTCATTGCTGAACCCCTGCATCTTTCATAATGTTTTTCAATGTACCTGACTTAACTTCTTCTGTATTATGTCTGCCGACAGTAAAGCGTTTGCCTGTTTGGGGATTGAACCATATTTCATGTCTTGTCCCTTCACGTTCAAGCTGACATCCATTTTTACGAAGGAGTTTTTTAAGTTCACCGTACTTCATTCTCCCTCACCTCCTATATATATTATAGCACGTATTTACACGTATGTCAAGAGAAAATCAAAAATTATACGTACAGATACGTATAATTTTCGCATTGAATATTGTATATTATGACAACTTCTCCTATCAAATTTTTCACGTTATTTAAAACAAAACACTCTATCCCAAATATTATGAGATAGAGTGCTCTGCATATTATTTTAATAATAAGGATTGCAGTCCAATCGTAAACTGCGTTTTAATTATATCACACCTTGAATAATAAGTCAATATGGCATTGACAGCTTTATATGCCTAATTTCTTTACTATCTGATAAAATCTATTCTTTTTTACATTAAGCTTCTTCATAGTTTCAACAGCCGATTGTTCGCCGTCACGCCATTTCTTGCACTCGCTTCTGAATTTATCCTCATTGAAAGGAATAGGCTTACGTCCTTTGTACTTCCCCTGTTGCTTGGCAATTGTAATCCCCTCACGCTGCCTTTGCAGAATAGTCTCACGTTCAAGCTCTGCCAGAGCTGCGAATACTGTCAGCATAAACCGTCCTTGCGGAGTATCAGTATCTACATTCTCTTTCAGGCTGATAAGTCCAACACCTTTGTCGGTCAGCTCCTGAACGATCTGCAACATATCTTTTGTGCTTCTTGCAAGTCGTGAGAAGTCGGATACAACAACTACATCTCCTTCACGGACGTAACTAAGCATAGCTTGTAGTTGTGGTCTGTCCGTATTCTTTCCGCTAAGTTTATCTATAAATACTTTTTTGATTTTTTCAGTATAGCCTTCAAAGGAACTGAGCTGCCGTGCTTCATTTTGTTCTTCTGTAGAAACACGGGCATAGCCTATATATACCTTCTCCATATTTTTCGATTCTCCTTTCTGTCCTGAAAGAGTATACCCTAAACGGAAGGTTGCCAAGTGTCCTATATAAGTCTGAATTCTTATTAATAAACGTCCTGAAATATAGCGATAGTTTAAACGGACGGTTTTAGAAGCATACATAATAGTTTTTACTTTTTTGAAAAGAAAAATTAATCTTTTGAATTGCTTTGCATATCAGCTTCAATCAGGCTCATTATCAATTCAGTCAGGCTCATTCCTTTGGATTGAGCGTATTCCTTGTATTCCTCTTTCTTCCCTTTTGGTAAGTTCAGAGTCAGCTTATCACGACTTTCTTTCATATATTTCATTGTTCTATTCTTTGCATTTTCGTTATACATATTAACTCCTATCTCGTTGTATCTTTACAACGCTGTATATTTGACATCTTCATTTTAACATTTAGGTCTGCAATAGTCAAGTAATTAAAGAAAAAACTGTATAGCAGCACAAAATTCGCCATGTATAGCCGTGTATACGTGTGCAAGTATACAAAAATTTAGCATTTTATCGATATTTCTTTAAAAAGCCGTTGACGTATAGCCGTGTATATGCTATAATATTTATAGGTTGAGATGAACAACAGAAACTTGAAAACTGAATAACAGAAAGAAGGAATACAAATGGCAAAATCCCAAAACTACAAATGGGGACTTTTCTCAGACTATGGCATGAAAATACTCAATGAAACTTTCACGACAAAACAAGAAGCACAGAAAGCTTACAGAGAGTATGGTTACACAAAAGACTCAGAAGCGTGGATTGAAAAAGTCCCACTTAATGCAAAAGGCAGATTTGAATAATAGTTATGCTGACCTATCGGCAACACGGGGAGAAATGGAGTATATCATGAAAACAATGGAACTTGGAACAATAGTAAGTACACCTCGTTTCTGCACTGTAACGATCAGTGCAATTTTTGAACATTCAGAGGACGCAATTAAATGCGGATACATCGAACCAACACATACACAGCTTCCTGAATGGGAAATCAAAGGAAAGTCAATTGATATGTACCACATGGAGTTTGCGGCAATCAAAAAGTAATAGGAGAATAACAATGATAAGAACACTGTATCAGGATAAATACAATCCTCAAAAGACATGGGAAGTAACGACAATCTCTCACGGCTTTTATCTCAAACAGTTCATTAATGACAAACAATTCGGCAGAGGTCTGAAAACATCAAGAGAATATCTTAGAGATGTTGGAATATTGGATATGAAGATATTAACCAGAGAAGAAGTAAAATAAATATCAATAAAGCTGTCCTATCAGGCTATACGGGGGAAAGGAAAATATCATGCATACAGTTGATGAAGCGAAAGCTAAGATTGAAAAAGAATACGGAAAGAATGCAAAGTATATTCTCAATTGTTATGAAGTCAAAGATGCTCTTGAAGGTGTGGAACGTTCAATCAAAAATGGAAATGAACTTCTGATAGAACACTATTTTGATAGGGCAATGATAGAAGCTAAGTTCTTCAATGAAAAGAGCTTATCTCCTGTTACCGTGAAAATCGGTGACGGCGTTACAGTTCACCTTTGGTCTGATGCTCATGCCGCAACGGTGATTAAAAAAACACGTTGCACAATCACAGTGCAGTATGATAAAGCAACGCTTAGTCCAGACTTTAAGCCTGAATTTGTTACCGGAGGATTTTGCGCACATTGTACAAATCAAAATGAACAGACATACACATATGAAAAAGATGAAAACGGCAGGATTGAAACGTATCGTTGGTCTGATAAGCGTATAAGATATCAGGGCGGCGGTGA
>JAZUJY010000225.1:0-6574 GCA_045643005.1 Oscillospiraceae bacterium
CTTTCAAATATCCGCCATTCCAGATAAAACTATTATAACACATCTCTCCAAAAAATACCATAGCAAATTTAAAGAATTTTTGCCGTGGAGAATACAGCATATTGTACAAAAATGACATGATAAAAATAAAAATGGCAAAAAAGGCTTGCAATTATTGTTATTTTTTGTAATAATATAACTTAGTATCTTATTTTAAAGGCTGATGAGAGAAAAATATATTCGGGAAATTGGTTCAGCCCTAAAGTGAAAAATATAACTCAGGAGGAGAAAATATGAATAAAGCAGTAATACTGGCAGGCGGTCAGGGAAAGCGCATGAAGGCTGATATGCCAAAGCCGCTTTTCAAGGTTCTTGGCGAACCAATGCTTGAATGGGTAATTTCAGCGTGTGAAGATGCGAGTGTATCTGATATATGCATAATCAAAGGCTTCAAGGGCGAAATGATAGACGAATATCTGAACGGAAGATATGAAACTGCACTCCAGTCCGAAAGACTTGGCACAGGTCATGCAGTAATGCAGGCTATCCCTTTCCTCAAAGAGGATGAAAGCGGAAATACTCTTGTTTTATGCGGAGATGCGCCGTTTATTGATGCCGAGACCATAAGGAATGCCCTTGTTATACATAATACACAGCAGAATGCTGTAACAGTCATCACGGCTGAACTTGACGATCCGCACGGCTACGGCAGAATTATCCGCACAGCAACAGGAATTAGCGGAATTGTTGAGGAAAAGGACGCAAATGATGTACAGAAGGCTGTAAAAGAGGTGAATTCAGGCGCATACTGGTTCAGAACATCCGACCTTATCTCACTTTTAGGTCAGATAACCAACGACAATGCTCAGAATGAATATTACTTAACGGATACTATTTCACTTGCAATTTCTAATGGACTTAACGCAGGTGCATACAAATCCGAAAATGCACAGATAATCAGGGGAGCAAATGACAGAAAAGACCTCCTTGCACTTAACGACTACGCAAGAATGAACGTTATTGAAAAGCATCTCCTGAACGGCGTTGAGTTCCTCTGTACAGACGGTATAATAATAGAAAGAAGCGTAAAAATAGGCGCAGGCACACAGATACTTCCCGGAACTATTATCCGCAGAGGCTCTGTTATCGGCGAAAACTGCAAGCTTGGCCCGAATACCATAATTGAAAACTGCACTCTCGGAAACCGTGTAAATCTCTATACAGTTCAGGCGTTTGACTCAAATATTGGCGATGATGTGGCAATTGGCCCATATGTTCATATCCGTCCGAATACATTTATAGATGAGGGCACGAAGATAGGCGATTTTGTTGAGCTGAAAAACTCGAATATCGGCAAAAAGACGGCGATCGCACATCTTGCATATATCGGTGATTCCGACATCGGAAAGCGTGTAAACGTGGGATGCGGAACGGTCACTGTCAACTATGACGGTATCGAAAAAAGACGCTGTGTTATCGGTGACAACAGTTTTATCGGCTGTAACACCAATCTCATTGCTCCCGTGAAGCTCGGAAAGGCAGTCTATACAGCCGCAGGAACGACCGTGACCAAGGATATTCCTGACTATGCGCTTGCGATAGACCGTGGAACGATGAAGGTGAACGAGGGCTATACTATCAGGAAACTCAAATCGCAGATAGGTCATACTCATATAGGCAACGGCAACGGCGAAACACAGAAACAGTAAAAAATGGCGGTATATCAGAGAAAATGCTGATATACCGCTTTGTTTAGCAAAAAAATAGGACGGCATAAACCGTCCTTTGAAAATAAGAAAAAGTAGAGTATAGATGAAGAATGGATTATACGGAATCCAGAAAACAACGACCTGATTGACACCCTCTCATAAGCCCAAAAGGCCGCTGTTTTCTCAAGGTTGTCATGCACCCTCTATACATGACGACCCCACGGCTGGCACGATTCCGAAGTGCCGTATGAAAGCCTGCTTTAATGTAAATGTTGTTCAGTATTGTAAAACAATTTCAAACTGCTTTTAAGGCGATTAAACATATTATAGGCAATTATGTTTAAAACAGTTTATTCACGTTCATTGTTTACCATAATAATCTGTTACATTTAATATTCGGCGGAGTTTGAACCGAAATTGCAAGGACATTTTCATATTGCCGGTTTTGTTACAGGATACATAAATGCATCTTAAGTAATCATACGGAGGATAAGCCGATTTTCCGTGACTTACCGCATCCGACACTTGTATTATATGATAACTTCGGACAAGTTTCAATTGACAATATTGCTCGAAAGTAGCACTAAATTGCTTTTATTTGTGTAAATATATATATTAACTTCATGTTAATAAATCCAAAAATATTACAGTCCGAAAACTAAATACGCAAAGTTTAAACGGATTTTGTGATTTTTTTGGCAATTATTGCTGATTGTCATTTTTTCGCCTAAACAGCGTTGTTTTTTTCTTAGAATAAATTGCGTTAATTGTAAATTAATCAAACTGGATAATTTTTTAAGTATAATACAAAGTGTATATGAATACCGTTAATTAAATGTTCAACAAAAATATGCCGAATAAAAATTTTTTCGGTTTTTTTCTCGATTTTTATGCTTTGATTTTTTGTATACAGCAATGATATATAAGGCTTTTCTCCTTTATATATAGACTGCGCAATAAACGGCACTCGCCATTTACATTATATTCACACCATATGTCTGAATATAATGCTGCGTTACAAAAAGTTTACAGGATTTTTTGGTTTGCCATATTGACAATGGTTTGATTTTTTAGTATACTTAATGAAGTATTCGAATACATAAAAAAATTTAGAAAAAGAGAGATTGTTATGAAAAAAAATTACTTAAAAAAGTCGCTGCTCGTATTATCCGCAGCGGCAATGACTTTATGCCCCATGTCCTTCCAGTATGGAAATGCTTTAACTGCTAATGCAGCCGGTTCTTTTGTGACTGGTACAAGTTCTTCCGGAGATATTACATTTGATGAAAGTCAGATTGATGTCAAAGCTGTTCCGTTTGGAAACACATTTAATCTTGACGTATGCAGAATGAATACAGACGGAAGCTTTTATGGTGAAGCAGTTAGTCCGTTTTTCCATTTAGTAGATGATATATTTTACTTTAAAGTAAATATTTCAGCTCCGAAGTTAACGTTAGATGATGTTAAAAACATTTCAGTAACCTGCGGAGCACATGACACAAAGTCAAATAGCTATGTTATTTCGAGAACAATTAAACCATATCAGGCTTCAAAGACCAGAGATGGTTCATATAATCTTGTTTATATCGTTGAACATTATCAGGATTGTTCAAAATATCTTATTGACAAGTTTAAATTTGAGTCTAAAGATTACAAAGGAAAATTCACTGTAAATTCAGCAAACTACTATTCAGATGATCTGTCGCATATTTTGGTGACTGCTACTTGCAAAAATGGCACAAACGGGGATAATTTTGTTGCCAAGATCAGAAGAAGTACAGCTACTGATGACAATATCAAAGCATGGGCAAAGCGTTCATGTTTGCTTATTAATGCTTTGAAAGAAATAACAGGAAATTCTGTTGGAACACTGTATATGTATCTTGATGATCCTAAGACAGTTTTAGCAAATGGCAATGTAAATACAGCTTATAAAGCTGATTATATTTCATTTGGAGCTTATACAGGTTATAGTGTTGCTGCTTCAACTACAATTATAAATAGTATTGCAAGCGGCAGAAATGAATTAACATGGGTTCAGCTTCATGAAGTAAGCCATTGTTACTGCGAAAATAGTATAAGAAAAAACTTTGGTTATGTTTCTGATGATGTATGTACAAATGTAAGACATCTTTCTGCTATTGGAAACTGTACAAATCTGAAGAATGTCAATATTGTTATAAATGATGGTGATGAAAAGTACGGCTTTAAATATAATACTTTCTTTGATAAGAAGTTTCCGGTGTATATTTCTAATGATTCAGCAATGATGATGGGTAAAGCCATGGTCAATATAGCAAACAAAACAAGCTGGGACAGAATAGAAACTGCACTTTCCAATAATACTGCTTCAAATAGTAATTGGAGTTATACAAATGCTGATAATATTCATCTTGCAGAAATTGTACGCAAAAAGTACGGATTTAATATTCCTTCACAGAAATATGATGAATACTATAAGTTTATCAATAGCTTACGTTCAATTTATGTTCGCTGCTTCAGAAAGAACAGAGTTATCGATGATGAATTTACTGCATTTTTAGATCAGTATTTTGGTGATGTCTTAATGAGAGAATTTGTTGATGTTCAATTTATTCATTATCCAATGTAAACCTTTATATGGAACTATCTTAATTTAATAAAACAATTAACGGCACTCCCAATTGAGAGTGCCGTTAATTTGTTACCAGACATCAACCATTTTATAGCTTATCCATCCTGTACCGCCGTAGTACTGAATCTGATACCAATAGTCATTCGCATTTCCGATAATTGAGAAAGAAGTTCCGCCTGAAACAGCTTCTTTGTTATCCGTTTTACTTGGCGAATAATTTATCCATGCTGTCATGCCTGCTTTGACTTGACCCTGAGTAGCGCTGTAGTTGATTTTCTGAACTTCATTTTTGCCTATGGTTATATAAGACTGAGAAACATATCCGTGCAGAAGTCCGTTGCTTCCGTTATCTGTTGAGATATAATACCAACCGTTAACACTGCCGAGTATCTTGACAGGATCTCCCTGATAAAGCATATCAGTTTCACGTTTGGTGCTGCTTTGGTCAGGCTGAGAGAAAATATAAACTGAACGTGCATTGCAGTATCCATCCTGAGCAGTTGACTGCGGAGTATAGGAAGGATATGATTTAACAGGATCTGCCACTTTGAAACCGTCATTATCACTCAGCATTACTATTTTTATTTCGTTGTTTATTTCATTATTTACCAAAGGCGCACTATTATTGTCGCTTTTCTGTTCAGGTTCAGCAGCTTCGGCCATTTTCTGAGTTTCTTCCTTTTCAGGCTGGGTGAAAGAAATATTTTTAAGCTGTGTATAGCCTTCTTTGCCGCCGTAATTTATTTTTGCCCATTCGCCGTCTATTGAATAAATGGTTATAGCATCGCCTTCAAACATTTTTACTGTAACATTTCCATTAATATTGTCATAAAGATCGGCAGCAGTTTCTCCGTCGGATAAAGTGATATAGCCTACTGATACAGACTGCTGAGTCTCCTGTTTTACTTCGCCGGCGGGGGATTCTGCAATATTATTTATTCCGCCGCATGAACAAGCCGAAATCATGGTGAATGCGGAGATTAGTGCGATAATGGCTTTGTTAAATTTCATAACGATGTCTCCTTTCATGTTGTGTAATATCTTATGCTCAATAGAAATATGCATTTACGTATTCACTGCTGACATAGCCTGTATATCCGCTTGCAGTGATATAGTACCAACTGCCGGTGACGCTGATGATGTCGAGCGATGCGCCGTGTTTGAGGGTGGTGAGTATTGAGCTGTTTGTAGTTGCGCTTGAACGTATATTCAGTCCGTCATTTGCGGTTACTGTACCATAGCCGATATATCCGCTGCGGCTGTTGCTGCTGTAGGATGAAGCTGCTACAATGTAATCCATGCTGACATAGCCGTATATTCCGTTATACTTGACAACGCCCCAGTTTCCGACACTGCCGTAGTACGGAATAACTGTACCCTTAGGGATACTGCCGATAATATTTCCGCCCATTGATGCAGAGTCACGCATATTCAGGTCGGTAGTCTGCGTATTTACACGTACATCACACTGATATACTGCCGGCGGATCAACGCTCTTGGGTTTCGGAGGTTCAGTTACCATAACTGTCACGATAGATACCTGAACTTCTGTTACTGTAACTGTAACAATGACAGTCTGCGGCTGAGTTGCAGGAGCTTCCGTAGTCGGAGGTTCTGTTGGCGGTTCAGTCGGAGGTTCAGTAACTTCGGCGACTATGGATTCATTCTGTGGTTCACTGTTCTTGAGCTTGTCACGTCCGAAAAGGAAGCCACCGAGAAGACATATTGCACCCAGAAGAATTGTTATAGTCGATATCAGAATTATGGTTATCGGCGATTTTTTTTCTTCTTCGTATGAACGCACTCTCTCATAGCCGTATTCGTTGTTATATGGCGGAGGTGCCTGTTGATTCCATTGCTGCTGAGGTGGGGGATAGTTATTATCCCGATTATAATTCTGATAATTGTTGTTCATGTTCATCCGCCTTTCTGTTGAAAACTATGTGGAAAAGTTGAAAAACTATTGGTATTCCATACATTTATTATACAACCAACAGAAAATTATGTCAATTGTTAATATAGCATAATATATATAAACGTATTTGGCGTGTTTATACAAAGTGGAAAATCAAATTTTTAAATACGCTAAACATTTTAACACGTTTACACTATTTTAACGTGCGAAAAATGTAATGTATAAGCACTATACTATTGCATGAACCGAAAAATAATGGTATAATAGTAACATTATAATACTCTCACATAATTTAAGGCAACACCGCACAAAGATTGTGCGGCAGAAACGCAGTTAGATTTTTCGTCAGATTGTACA
>JAZUJY010000226.1:0-2331 GCA_045643005.1 Oscillospiraceae bacterium
CAATGTCATCAACTTAAGAGATTTAACGTTGATTTTGAGCAAACTTTATTGAAGGATGAGATTTTACTTTCTCATTTTGGGGAATTTATCGTTTCATCAATTAACAAAATTTGCAAATTTTATGTTGCTTTTTTATATCTAATTTCTTAAGTTGATGACATTGCTTGAAAAGGGGGCTGTCAGCGAAGCTGACTGGGGGATGAAATTTGAAGTACGCTCGTGATAGAGGTATAACAAATTATCTCCATCCAAAATTTTCAAATCAAGATAGATCAAACCACAACACCTTGATTTTCTTCCACAAAAAAATTTCAAATTATAAACTGTGCTAAATAGTTCCGGAACAGATTATCAGTGACTTATTTGGAACAATATGTAAATAATTCTGTGTCAAAACATCAAATAAAAACTGTTGTTTTGGCGCAGATTTTATTTATAAACAAAATATTTTTACAAAAAATAATGGGGGTGTTATTTTGAGAAAGTTAAAAAACGTATTGTATGTAACAACATTGGGGTCACATTTGTCAGTGAAAAACAAAAGTATATGCGTTACGAATGAAGAAATATCAAGAACGGTTCCGGTACATAATATCGAAACCGTAATTTGTTTCGGAAATATGACAGTAACGACACAGTTTATGAACTTTTGTGCTGAGAATGATGTAAAGATCGTATTTTTGTCTGAGTATGGAAGATACTTCGGGTCATTTTACGGAGCTCAGAAAGGAAATGTATTTTTGCGGCTGGAGCAGTATAAAAGGTTTACGGATAACAGCATTTCTGTAAATTGTGCCCGGGAAATAGTAGGTGCAAAAATAAAAAACAGTATCAGGGTCCTTCGAAAATCTGCACCTGACAGTGAAAAAGTCAAAGCCGTGTCTGTGGAAATGGAAGAAATGCTCAAAGAGCTTCCCGGTGTGACGTCAACAGAATCTCTGCTTGGATATGAGGGAATATCGGCTGAAAAATATTTTTCTGTGTTTGACGAAATGATACTGACTGATGATAAGGATATGAAGTTTGTAAGACGAAGCAGAAGACCGCCTGAAAACAATGTAAATGCCCTTCTTTCATATGTGTATACACTGCTTCAAAGTGAAGTCGCTTCAGCTGTAGAAAGCTGCGGACTGGATCCTCAGGTGGGAGTGCTGCATGCTTTGAACTACGCAAAACTTTCACTTGTTTACGACATGATGGAGGAGTACAGAGCAGCTTTATGTGACAGATTTGTTCTGTCGCTGATCAACATGAATCAGATAAGGTCTGAGGATTTTGAGAAAAAGGATGGGATGATACTTCTGACGAGAAAAGGGCGAAATACTGTAATATCAGAATGGCAGAAAAGAAAGCAGGATGAGATATTTATAAAAAAATACGATACAAGTGTCCCGATAGGACTTATTCCGTTTCTTCAGGCACAGCTGATGTCAGAATATTTAAGGGATGAGGCGGAAAAATATACAGCATTTGTATGGAGATAAAATGTACCGTTTAAAGTTTGCTTATAATTTGTTCGAAAAACTACCATATATATTGAAAATGCCTCGATTAATAAGCTTTATTAGGGAGGTTATGTTGAATGCTTGTACTTGTTGTTTATGATATCGAAATGAAAACTGACAGCGATAAAAGCAGACTCAGAAAAATCGCAAAGCTGTGTGAAAGGTTCGGAACAAGGGTGCAGAATTCAGTTTTTGAGATGATTCTTGATAACAGACAGTATATTGATTTTAAAAATACGATTCAGATAACCATTGATATCGACAAGGATTCGGTCCGATTTTATCTTCTCGGAAATTCATGGAAGCAGAATGTAGATGTTATAGGAAAAAAGAACCCTGAAAATGCGGACAGTGTTCTGATAATGTAAGCACAGCTTCAAAGGTATACAGTATCCATAACAGAATTTCGAAAACAATTCAGAAATTCTGTTATGGATTTTTTATTTATACCTGAAAAAAAGATTATGACCGGCTATTAGTAAAACGAAAGGAAGAGACAAAGCGAAAAATAAAAAATAAAAAATAAAAATATCCCTTAAAAACCTGAAAAAAGAATCTATTAAAAAGTGAAAAGAGGTGAAAGAACATGGAAATAGCATTGGCAGTAATATCTTTAATAGCAGCAATAGCAGGAGCAGGTAAGGAATGATGAAATAAAAGAAAAACGAAAGGAAGTGATCATATGACAATAATTCTGTTTCCGATAATCCTGTAATAAAATGGAATACTAAAAAAGAAAGGAGCTGATTAAAATGATGGTATTACCGTATCTTTGAGGAAAAGAAAATGTACAAAACGAAAGGCAGGTGAAGGAAATGATAACAAT
>JAZUJY010000227.1:0-5301 GCA_045643005.1 Oscillospiraceae bacterium
GCTCTGAGCAACGATAAGACTGTACTTTGATCCGGTAAATCAATATTGTGCGGTTCTTATCCGGTAAGCAGTGCGGTTTTAGTGCGGAAAAGGTGCGGTCGAAGTACCGTGCAGATGCGGTTCTTCACGCGGTATATACACTGACTAAAATAAAGAAAAGAGTGATTTTATAATGGATAACAAAAGTGCATTTTTTGCAGAAAAATATGATGAACAGGTAAAAATGGTAATACCTTTTTATGAGGAGATATACTCTCAGATATAAACAGAAATTATCCCACGCCTCTGCTTGTAAAAGCAGAGCTTTGAAATCATTTCAGGAGGAATTATAATGCTGAATATTTTTTTTGGTGATATGCCTGAAGCAATTTATAATACAAGTGTATATTTTGATAACACTTATGATGAATCATGGTTTGAAGATGATTTTGCTAGAAGGGTGATAAAAAAAATTGACAAATCTGATGTTATAGACTCCGGAGCAATAGACAGTCCTGTTCTTGGAATAATTCCTCCGGAGAGAATAGCAGGTGGCACGAAAACTCTGCTTTTGATCAAAAACTGTCATGATCAGGTTTTTAATGCTTCAACATGCGGTGATAACTGTTCAGATTTTTTACTTGAACTTGCAGAGAAAGAAAATATTACGATCAATCTTAGACATATTATGAAATTTAACAGGAAGAGGTTTAAAGCTTTTATTTTAAACACAAATTCCTTTATATCAAGTTATTCAGAATATCTTGATGCTGCAGTATCATGTTTGTGAGGTGTGCAGATGAAAGGAAAATATATTGTTTTGGTGTCAAACAACAAATTGAAATATACACTGGAAATAGAAAGAAATGTAACAGTGATCTGTGGAAACAGCGGTACAGGCAAAACAACACTTATCAATCTTCTTGAAAATAATCAGAGGTACGGAACAAAGAGCGGAATATCGGTTCAGTGTTCAAGAAAATGTGTTGTTCTTCATAATGACAACTGGGAATTGATGCTTGAAAATACCCATAACAGTATTGTTTTTATAGATGAAGGAAATGAATTTGTAAGATCAAAGGAATTTGCTGATTCAATTTCAGGGTCAGATAATTATTATGTAATAATAACCAGAGAATCATTACCTCAGATACCTTACAGTGTTGATGCAGTTCTTGAATTAAAAAAGACTTCCAGTCGTTTCAAAAAAACATATAACCGAACTTATCCGTATTATAGAAGTATTCCGAAATCCGTAATGAATTCAAATTGCAGTACAGTTATTACTGAAGATTCAGGGTCCGGGTATCAAATGTATTCAAAGATTGCAGATAAATTTTCATTAAAGTGTGTTTCAGCAAACGGAAAATCAAACATTGCATCTTTATTGGATAAATATACAGATTCCGGTGTTTTGATTATTGCAGATGGTGCTGCATTTGGTCCGGAAATGCAGAAAATATATTTGAAAATGAGTGAAATGCCGGATAAGATATTCATATATCTTCCGGAGTCATTTGAATGGGTCATACTTAAATCAGGAATTGTTGGAGATAAAAATACTGAAGAAATTCTGGAAAAACCGTATGAATATATTGAAAGTGAATTATATCTGAGCTGGGAACAGTTTTTTACGGATTATCTTCAGAAAATTACTGCAGGAACAGAGTTTTGTTATTTAAAGAATAAATTAACTAACGCTTATTTTGCTGAGATGAATGTAATGAAAATAATGGATGTTGTAAAAGAAAAATAGTATATATGCATTTTACAGTGCATATTATTAAAATGTGTTTATTCATGTGAGAATGACGGTGAACAAAAATGAATACTTTTTTTATTGCAGATCTGCATTTTGATGATGAAAATATCATGAATTATGAGAGCAGACCTTTTAAAACGGTTTCTGAAATGAATGAAAAAATTATAGAGAACTGGAACAGCGTGGTAGGTGATGAAGACAGGGTTTATCTGCTTGGAGATATCGGAAACGAAAAATATGTGAGCAGATTGAACGGAATAAAATATCTTGTCAAAGGAAATCACGATACGTTTGACAGCAGCTATTACAGAGAACATGGATTTGCTGAGGTATACGACCTGCCGGTAATTTTTGAAGGATTCTGGATGCTTTCACATGAGCCTCTGTATGTCAACAGAAATATGCCGTATGCAAATATTTACGGACATGTGCATGCAAATCCGAATTACAATACCTGCAGCAGTCATGGATACTGTGTAAGTGCTGAAAGAATAAACTATACTCCGGTTACGCTGGATGTTGTAAAAGCGGAAGTATTAAAAAATAAAAAAAATAACTTTCTCTGAACGAGAAAGTTATTCTTTTTTGTTATGTTTGATCTCTTTCCGGAATACCATACCTTGCAAGGCATCCGTTTTTATATCTTTCATCTGAAGTTACATCAGCTATGACCCAGTCCGGTGTCTGATAATTGTTGGCGGCGTCTATATTTTCAAATTCTATTCATATTAAACACCTCCCGTTTTTTCTTATTATATCAAAGATAGATTTGCTTTTCAAGGAAAATACTGAGAAAAATGATGAGAAAGCGCGGGTCAGAGCATAACTTTGAATTCTTTTAATTATTGTGTCCACAAAAAATTAATTAAACTGTATATATAAGTGAAGGCCTTACAAAATTAAAAAGGAGGAGCAGGATGAGTGATCTGGAAATAATAGAACTGATCCGGGTTTCAAAAGAAGAAGGATACTGTGAACTTGTAAATAAATATTCAAATTACGTCTATGCGATAGTATTATCAGTTTTAAAGGGAACGGGAACAGAGGAGGACGTTGAAGAATGTGTAAGTGATGTTTTTGTAAAGCTGGTAATGGATATATCGTGGACAGATAAAGGATACAGTACACTGAAGGCATTTTTAGGTGCAGTTTCAAGAAATACGGCTGTAAATCTTTATCATAAGCTTTCAGGACGTTCGTTTTATCTTAGCGATGATGAACTGCCGGAAATAATAATGCCGTCAGCATCACCTGAAAACAGGATACTTGGAAATGAACTGAGAGAGATTTTCTGGAAAAATGTAAAAAAACTCGGAAGTCCTGATTTTGATATCCTGATTGCACAGTATCTGTACGGTATGCCTGTAAAGAAAATCGCAGCAGCACTGAAAATGAATACTGCTGCAGTACATAAGAGAAGCAAAAGAGCAAGAAAAAAACTTGAAGAGATATTTGAAACTCAGTTTAAGAGCGGAACATTTGAAAAGGAGGATTTTTATGAAACGTGCTGATGTAAAGAAAATGCTTGAAAAAACTCATCCGGATGAAGAAATGTTTACAGACAGAACAGATGAAATGATGGAAAAATTATCAGAAGAAAAAATAAAAAGGATAAAAGAAAACGGTCTCAAAAAAATAAGAGATGCTCAGACAGGTGAGATGCAAGAAGATGAATTCATCAGAGCCGATATCAGAAAAATCAGTAAAAAAAGACGTGTTTTTCCTTTTGCAGCGGCAGCGTGTCTTTTAGCGGGGATAATAGCAGTGCCGGTCATGTTGAATTTAAATAAAAATGTTCCCGGTGATATAACTGATAACTCCTGTTCAGACAAGAATACAGCCTCGACAGATGTTACAGAACAGGCGGAGCTTTTGAGTTTCGAAGAACTGTCTTCAAGAAATGAGGAGTCACGTTTTTATGAGTTCAACAGGGATACAAATGAATATGAACAGGTGAATTTATATTATGAATATGATACAGAGATAAACTCATGGTCAGTGGAATCAGCAGCATATGAGCTTGCAGAGCATCTGGCAGAAAAATATGCTCTTGAATCATGGCGTGACGGATTGGAGCTGCTGAAAAAATGCGGATATGATATCTATCTTACAACAGACAGGAATGTTCAGGCTCATCTGGATGGAACTTTTGCAGACTGGACTTATTTTCCGGAATCCCTTAGTGATGCATATGAATATTCTGACGAAGAAAGAATGATTAATGGTGCATTTGTTGTAATGGACTATTACGGACATATTCTCGGAGTTGAGGGCGGAATTGGGAAAAAAACTAATTTTGGCTGTAATGCGGCATATGATACCAGCAGATCGCAGGGCAGCTTACTTAAGCAGCTGGCGGTTTACGGTTATGCACTGGAAAATGATATTATTACATACTCATCATTAATTGCTGATAAACCTCTTGCTCCCGGTGTGGCTGACACAGATGTCTGGCCTATGAATTATGATGGATATCCTTCAGGTGGAATTTATCCGGCTTTTTATAGTTTTAAGCAATCAATTAACGCTGTTCCGGCTAAACTTATATATAACAACGGAAATAATCTGTTAAGTGAGATCATGAATTTTTCAACAGAAAGATTGCATCTTCAGATAGATAAAGAGGCGGATCTTAACTATGATGCTTTTGTTCTGGGATATACAAAATCCGGTCCGAGCATTGTAAATTTTGCAAATGCATATATGCCTTACGGAAACGGCGGAAAATATTATAAAGCAAGTATCATAAGCAAATGTGTTGATCCTGTTTCAGGAAAGGTAATTATTGATAACGAAAATTGTGAAGGTGAGCAGGCAGTAAGTGAAGATACAGCATATATTATGAACAAATTGCTTCAGATGACGGTTTCAGAAGGTATCAGTACATCTGCACAGATCGGAGGTGTATCACTTGCAGCAACGTCAGGAACTGACGGCTCCTGGAAAAATCGTGAATTTGTCGGACTTACACCTGATACAGTATCAGTTTTATGGGCAGGTTACCCAATAGGTCAGAACACAAGAGCGATCGATAATGCAAACTCGGCAAGAATATGGAAAAATGTATATGGTTCATATGTCCGTGAAAATACATCAGATGCGTCATTCCCTGAAACAGATAATGTAGTATATGCAAGATACTGTTCAGAAACAGGATTATGTGCAAATGAAAACTGTCCGGGAGATAAATACGGATGGTATAAAAAAAGTAACTGCCCGTA
Organism: Oscillospiraceae bacterium; assembly: GCA_045643005.1. GTDB lineage: Bacteria > Bacillota > Clostridia > Oscillospirales > Ruminococcaceae > HUN007. The sequence continues at coordinate 4,963 of JAZUJY010000227.1, forward strand.
TTGTAATGAGCATTAAAATCAATAAGTAAGTAAACATTCTGATAAAATTCACAAATTTTGTCAGAATGTTTTTGTGTGCGCCCGGCGGCCTGTATATGAAAATATACTTAACAGAGATTTTGAATCAGTAAGACCAAATATGAAAATGGTAAGTGATATTACGTATATACCGACTGATGAAGGCTGGCTGTACTTAGCCGCAGTAATGGATCTGTGCGGACGCAAAATCGTAGGAATGTCCATGGATTCAAGAATGACTAAGCAGCTTACTATAGATGCCTTAAAAGATGCTGTAAATGACTCAGGTAACGTAAATGGGTGTGTTTTGCATAGCGATAT
>JAZUJY010000228.1:0-7643 GCA_045643005.1 Oscillospiraceae bacterium
GCTTATTCTCTACGGCTGTTGCCAAAGATATCAGGCTGTCTTTTGCAAACCGTTCCATTAATATTCTGTCGATTTCAGCGGTAATCTTTTTCATATTCGCCCTCCGTTCAAATCTTATTGGATTGCTCTATATAATAAATATATATATACCTATCTGCATTATACAGTATCCCTCATGAAATGTCAACGCGAAAAACTGCAAATTCATATGATTCTCTGCACACTTCGACAACAGTTGTATCCAAATTTAGCAATCAAACGCTTGTGAATGGTTTTGGTAGAAAATTTGGTAGAAAAACAAGCTTGACCAATAATTTTTATCTACCATTGCCTCACTCAAAACAACGTAATATTGAGAAAAATTCGCATTACAGAAATAGGCTTAAAAAAATTTAGTGCCTTGTGTCACAAAATATTTCAAAAAATATCAGTCTAAAATAATACGCCCTGCATATATTAAGTTAATCTGATTTACTTAAGTATATACAAGGCGATTTTTTGTTGACTGAAAGGGGATAATATGATAATATGTAATAGTAAGAAAAAAATCGAACAATTCTATTTGAAAGAAGGTAAATATCAATGGAAAAGGTTTTAAAATTTTTAAAGGACGCAGAAGTTTACTATCTTGCAACAGTTGAAGGTGACCAGCCGAGAGTCAGACCTTTCGGTACTGTAAATTTGTTTGAAGGAAAATTATATATTCAGACAGGGAAAATAAAACCCGTTTCAAAACAGTTGATGGCAAATCCAAAAGCTGAAATATGTGCATTCAAAGAAGGCACATGGCTTCGTATAGCCTGTGAACTAATTGAAGATGACAGAACAGAAGCAAGAAAATCAATGCTTGATGCATATCCAAATCTAAGAGGCATGTACAATGAAGACGACGGAAATACACAGGTTCTGTATATGAAAAATGCAGTTGCAACATTCTCTTCATTTGCCGGTGCACCTGAAGTTATAAAATTTTAAAACTAAAATCAAAATTCCGTAAGCGAAATTTATAGAAAACCCGGCAGCGATCTTACAGACTACAAAAAAAATCAATTATTTAATAATAATTTTTCAGGTGTTTTGAGATATTTGTCAAAACACCTTTTTACTGCGAAATTATTTTTTTGAAGAATAATAAAAGTTGATAAAAATTTGAAAAATGACTGATATATTTTACTGTGAAAGGTTGTGATAATATGTACAAAATACTTGTAGCAGATGATGAAAGGGATGTAGTCAGTCTTTTAAAGGATTATCTTGAATTAAACAGCTATGAAGTTCTGACAGCTTATGACGGATTACAGGCAATTGAAGCAGCATCAAAAAATCCCGATCTGATACTTCTTGATATAAACATGCCGAAAGCGGACGGTTACGAAGTATGTACAAAAATAAGAGAACACATCTCATGTCCTATTATATTTCTGACAGCAAAGGTCGATGACTCAGATAAAATAATGGGGTTTGCGTCAGGCGGAGATGACTATGTGACAAAACCGTTTTCTCTGGATGAATTAGGTGCAAGAATTTCTGCACACATAAGACGTGACCACCGAACTGTTTCGCAGACAAATACAAAATTTTTCGGAAATATAGTTGTAAATTACACTGAAAAAACAGTATACTGCAAAAATGAAAAAATGGATCTAACAAAAAAAGAATACGGAATAATTGAACTTCTTTCGATAAACACAGGTCAGGTATTTGATAAAGAACGTATCTATGAGAAAATATGGGGATATGATGCTGAAGGTGACAGTTCAGTGGTTGCAGAGCACATACGAAGACTGAGAGGAAAATTTGCAGCCTTCGGAGAAGAACAGCATATCGGCACAGTCTGGGGAATGGGATACAAATGGCTAAAATAAAAAACCTCAAAACTTCTCTTTTAAAATATCTGGTACCATGTTTCGGAATATGTGCAGCCGGAATACTGATAATCAAACTGATATTATCATATTTTATGAACTGGTATAACTATAAGATATCAACGCAGATATATTTTCCTGTCAGAAGTGAATATAACGACACACTTTTATTATATATTTTGAATTACGGAGAATATCTTATTGTTCCGCTGTGGTCTGTTCTTTGTCTTTACATAGCTGTAAAAATCTATTACAAGCATGAAATAGAAAACCCTATAAACATTCTTACAAAAGCATCAGAAAAAATACTTAATGACGACCTTGACTTTAAAATTGATTTTTCATCTTCAAATGAACTCGGAGCACTTTGCGTTTCATTTGAGGAAATGCGAAAAAGTCTGTATGACAGCAATTATCAGCTCTGGAAATCACTTGAGGAAAGAAAAAGACTGAATTCATCTTTTTCTCATGATCTGAGAACACCTATTACAGTTTTAAAAGGATATTCAAATCTGATAAACCAATATAACGGATCACTCAGCACTGAAAAGCAAACTGAGATCCTGTCAAAGATGTCAGGACAAATTGACCGGCTTGAACGCTACACCGAAAAGATGAGCAGTCTGCATAAAATGGAGGATCTGATTCCTGAGATAAATATTATTTCGTATTCAAAGCTGTGCAGTCAGCTTAAAGAAAACGGTTCTATACTTTGCAAGGACAAAGAATTTGAATTTTCATCAGAAGAATTTAAAGACGACACTCTTTATTCTGACGAAGAGATAATTATTGAAGTAATGATGAATCTTATCACAAATGCATGCCGATATGCTGCAAACAAAATAGTATGCTCATCAGAAGTAAAAGATGATATGCTGACAATTTCCGTTTCTGACGACGGATGCGGATTTTCTGAGGAGTCTTTAAGAAAAGCATGGCAGCCTTTTTACCGTGAAGGTGATGCAAATGATAAGGAGCATTTCGGACTCGGCTTATATATCTGCAGACTGCTGTGCAAAAAGGCAGGCGGAGATATAAGACTGGAAAACAATGAATACGGAGGCGGAAAGGTCACTGCATTATTTTTTATAAAAAATCTTAAAAATCAGATAAAAAGTTGAAAATTAGATTTTATAATAATGGCATGATAAAGATATCATACCATTATTTTTTTAGGAGAGATAAATATGAATGACGAAATAATCATCACGAACATGTCTAAATTTTACGGAAGGAAACAGGCTTTATATGACATTAACCTTACTATCGGCAAAGGAATGTTCGGACTTCTTGGAAGAAACGGAGCAGGGAAAACAACTTTAATGAAAACACTTGCAACAATTCATAAAAAGAAAAACGGAGAAATCACAGTATGCGGAATTCCGATAAAAAATGAAAAAGAAATACGAGCCATTACCGGATATCTGCCTCAGGACTTTTCAATGTATCCCAATATGAGAACAGATGAAGCACTTGACTATCTTGCTGCCCTGTCTGACATACCATCGGGGAAAAGAAAGGAACTGGTAACAAAGCTTCTTAAAAAAGTAAATCTGACTGACCATAAACACAAAAAAGTCAAGGAGCTGTCCGGCGGAATGAAACGACGTCTCGGAATTGCCCAGGCACTGATACACGACCCTAAGGTACTTATAGTCGACGAACCAACAGCAGGTCTTGACCCCGAGGAAAGAATAAGATTCCGAAATCTTCTTTGCGAAGTTGCTGAAGAAAGAATTGTAATACTGTCAACACATATAGTCGGAGATATAGAGGCATCCTGTGAACAGGTGGCAATTATGGACAGCGGAAGGATTCTGTGGAACGGTACAGTTGAAGAACTTGTTAATGATGCTGAAGGTCATGTCTTTACAGCAAACGTTGAAAAAAAGTTTATGCCGCAGATAAAAAAAGAATATATAGTAACGGGCATGCTTTCCCAGACAGAATATACGACCGTAAAGATAGTTTCAGACAGTGAGCCTGATCTTCCAAATGCTGAACTTTCTGCACCTGACCTTGAAGCTGCATATATGTACTGCCTGCATAAAAACGGATGCGAAATGAAAGGAGATGAAGAATAATGCTCTTCAGATCAGAATGCAAAAAAATATTTCGTTCACTTACTTTCTGGCTTTACTGTATATTCATATTTCTTATGTTTTTTACTCAGTATTTTGTTGACTGTTCTTCTGCCGAATACAAACCTGAACCCGGATGGGAAGATTACGGATATAAAATATCAGAGGAACCTGAAATGATAATGGACGGGGCACTTAACAGTCTTATGATTGAATACGCTTCCAACAGATATATTTGTTATCCGTTGGGTTTCTATAAAGCCATAAGTTTAAAGGATAATGATAAAGAAACAATTGAAAATTATCTTATGGAACTCACCGGTACAGATAAAGACGGTATAAATGAAATAATATCACAAGGAACAAAATGTATTGTTAATGAAGCAATGCTTGAATATGATCTTATTTATTTCGAAAACTTAAAAGCTGATAAAAATGTAAAATATGACAGATTTAAAGAGATGATGGCTGACATAGACAATATCCTTGGCGGCGGTTCATCCTATGAAGAAAATTCGCTTTTATCAAATTTTTCAGTTGTTTCAAAAAGCTATGAAGAAGCACTGGAAGATTACAGCATTTTTCTGAATGAAGACAAAATAACAGGTGCGCTTGCCCGTTTGTTCTGTGATTACTCAGGAATCATTCTGTCATTTCTGCCGGTGTTTGTCGCAGCAGCACTTACTGTGTCAGATAAAAGAAACAAAATGAGTGAACTTGTTTTTTCGAAAAAAATATCGTCCGTTAAACTTATATTTACAAGATATTCAGCTCTTGTCACAGCAATGTTTATCCCGGTATTAGTAACAATGATCATTGCTTTGATCCAGGCATGTATACTGTACGGTACGGAGTCACTGAGTATACATAAATTAATAACATTGCCTTCATTCTGGCTTCTTCCGGAAATAATGACAGCATCAGCTGCAGGAATGCTGATCACTGAAATATTTTCATCGGGAACAGCAATTGTTATTCAGTTTGTATGGGCATATATTGATTTAATGAAATCTGATCTGGTCGGAGATATCGGACTGTTCGATATTATCTGCCGACACAACTCGTCAGGGGACAGAGATATATTTATGGCGAATTTTCAAAATTTTGTAAGCAACAGAATCATTTTTATTATCATTTCAATTATTATCGTGATCTGTGAAGTATGGATATACAGTTTAAAGAGAGGGGGAAAATTTGGTGGCATCAGGTTGTTTGGCAAAGGTGGTATGCTCAGACGTAAAGCATAATTTTCTACTTCATTATCTTGCTGCAGCTGCACTGGCTGCAGTAACTCCGCTAATATTCGGAATATCAGAACTAAATGAAAAAATGGCAGCACAGCCTCTGGAAATAATATCGATACTTATCGGAATAGCCGTACTGACACCGGTATTTATGCCAGAAGAAAACAGCAGCATTTTTGAACTGGTAAAATCAAAAAAAACCAGTCATACTCTGGTATGTTTACTGAGAATTATCTGCGCAGTCATAATAATTGCACTTCTGTCAGGAGTAATCGCGCTGATGCTGAAATTAAATAATTCAGATGTTACATTAAAGCTCTATATAAGCTCTCTTTCCGGTGCATTTGCAATAGGAAGTCTCGGACTTTTAATGTCCTCAGTGAGCAGCAATACAATTATCGGATATATGGTAACATTGATGTATTTTTTTATGAATCTGTTTCTTCGTACGAAACTGGGATATTTCGATCTGTTTACGTTCAGCGACGGAGGAAACAAGATCAAGATATTACTGTTTTTGATATCAGCAGTAATTGCAGCATCAGCTCTTGGTATACAAAAAATTTTCAGAAAATAAATGTATATGAATCACAGATAAAAAACTAAGAAACAGAATCGTTCTGTCATACTAAGAACGGTTCTGTTTTTTCATCCGTGTTGTTATTAAATACATCGCTTCAAAAATAGTACAAATCAAACAAAAAATAATATCCAAATAAAAATATATTGACCAATTTTTGAATTTATGGTAAAATATTAATACAGTTTTAACTGAAACAACATTGCAAAGGGGATCAATTATGAATTTATCACAGGATAAGCAGATCGAATATTCGGTCACGGCTATTAAAGAAATTATAGCAGAAACAGAAAAAGAAAGCATTAAACTTGAACATGATCTTTCACATAAACCGACTATTTTTGAAAGTAAGTTTGCAGGACTCGGATACGTTCCTCACGATAAACAGATACCTGTAAATTCACTTGATACTCAGCTCAGACTTCTGGCACAGATAGACTGCAGCAAGGTCGAACTTGAAAACTTTCCTGAAAAAGGGCTGCTTCAGTTCTGGGTAATTGATGACGATCTTGTCGGAGCTGATTTTGATGAGCCGACAGTTCAGGATGATTTTCAGATCATTTATTATGAAACAGTAGATGAGACAGTTACCGAAGAAGAAGTGGCCGCAAAAGTAATTGAATCAGAAGAAGAATCTTTTTTCCCGATAGATATGGAAGTTGCTTTAAAATTTGTAAAGACCAAAGAATCTCTGACATTTGGCGACTACAGATTCGAAAAACTCTTTATTGAAAAATTCAATAAGCTGTCACCTGATGAACAGCTGGATGATATATACAACCTCGATTTCAATATTTTTGATGTTCCCGACAGATCATGCAGTGAACATCTCAGCAAGAGCGGATGGGGACATAAGACAGGCGGATATCCTTCATTTACACAGATGGATCCGAGAAATGAAGATGACGGACTTGATACAGTTCTTCTGCAGATCGACAGCTGCAAAATAGATGACAGCCATGAGATCATCTGGGGTGACACCGGTATATGCAACTTCTTTATAAACGAAGAAAAACTTAAAAACTGTGATTTCAGTGATGTTATGTATAACTGGGATTGCTATTGATCATTTCTCCCCCATCACACAGACTGTGATGGGGGAGCTGTCTTTTTTAAAACCCGATTACAATTTATGGAGGATAAAAATATGCTCAGACTCAGACCTTTCAGAAAAAATGATGCAAAAGAAATAATAAAATGGACAAGCAGACCGGATGAATTTTATATGTGGTCTGCAGGAAGACTCGGAGACTTCCCGGTATCAGAAGAAAAAATGCTTGAAGCAACATCAGGAAGAGAGGAAAATGACAAATACTTTCCGTTTACTGCATTTGACGAAAACGGACCTGTCGGATTTTTTACTGTAAGAACACCGGGTGAGGATGATAAAAAAGTTCGTCTTGGATATATAATCGTAGATCCTTCCATCAGAGGAAAAGGATATGGAAAAGAAATGCTTAAACTCGGACTGAAATTTATATTTGAAATATACGGTGCAGAATCAGTATCCCTCGGAGTATTTGAAGATAATCCAAATGCTTACAGATGCTATAAAGGAATTGGTTTTGAAGAAAATGGCGAAAAAGAGGATATAGTTCTCGGAGGAAAGACATGGAGGATCATTGATCTTGAGATAAAACGATATTCAAGTCATAATTAAATATATGTTGTTTACCCTCAGATTTTCAAAGCTCTGCTTTTAACAAGCAGAGGCGATTCACAGAATCGGTTTCCGCTCAGTCGGAGATTGTACTCCGACTGTTTGGTCAGATAGAACCCGCCGCCTGCAGAGGCGGGGGATATCCTCTGTGTTATTATAACGATGAAGAGGATATCCCCGTTCTCTGTAGGCGGGCAGATATCCTCTTCGTCG
>JAZUJY010000229.1:0-6400 GCA_045643005.1 Oscillospiraceae bacterium
TAAGGAACACTGGAAGCTGATAGTGACGGTAGTAATAGTTGTAGTAGCCGTTGCACTGTTATGGTGCGGAGTCGGAGAAGGAATACTGGCGACATTGATAGCCGGAGCATGCTGGGGAGCAATAATGGGAGCCGTAATAGGTGGCGTCTCAGGCGGGCTTGAGAGTATGGCAAACGGCGGTTCGTTCTGGGAAGGTGTCGAAAACGGAGCGTTTTCAGGAGCTGTAAGCGGAGCGATAATGGGTGCGGCATTTGCAGGAATTGGTCAATTGGGAGCTGCATTGGGTAAGGGAATAGAATGTGCTTCTTCTCTTGGAAAGTTCGTTAAGGGAACAGCTGCTGTAACTAAAGTGATGAGCATGTCAATGGGTACCTTTGATACAGTTGCTCTTTTAGATAAAGCGTTTGGATCCGGAGATATTGCATCTCTTAACGACAAGCTGCATGAGAGTAAAGCGTATAATTACTTCCAGCTCGGTATTTCGGCTGTTGCAGCTCTCACCGGTGGTATGACTAAAACAATGAGCTGTTTCGTAGCGGGAACACCTGTATTAACTGCGAGCGGATTGATTGCAATAGAGAAAATCAAAGTCGGTGATGTGGTTGTTTCAGCAGATCCTGATTCTTTTAGTATTAGTAATAAACCTGTTGTTGAGACATTTTCCAGAGATGTTGACAGACTGGTACATCTTATTATTAATGGTGAAGAAATAATAACGACATTTGATCATCCGTTTTATGTCAAAGGAAATGGTTTTTTAAATGCTGCTAATTTGTGGATCGGTGCACAGCTTGTAGATAAAGATGGAAAATTACTTGTCGTTGAAAAAATTTACAAAGAATATCTTGAAGATGGTACTAAAAAAGTATATAATTTTAAGGTCGATGAATATCATACATATTTTATAGGTAACAATTGTATCTGGGTTCATAATGCTGAATGTACTATCGAATTTTCAAATGAAAATAACTATGATTCAAAAGAGTTTAAACAACAACTTGATGACCAACAAAAGGGATTGGGTGATCTTACGATTGATGAATACAAAAAGAATCGTAAGGCATATAATGATCGAAAAGCAAAGACCGGAAGCGGAAGAGATCCTAATAGTGCTAAATATCAAAGACGATTTAAAAATAGAGAGATTCTTAAAAAGAAAAAAGAGTTAGAGAATAAATATGGTTCTAAAGAAGCTATGTCAAAGGCCAAAAGTTGGGCAAAAGGAAAAGCTGCTTTACATGGTCCTGACCAAATTGCAGGTGGGAAAGCTGACAATTTTTCCGGGTTAGGTGATAGTAAAATTAATTCATCTATTGGTGCACAATGGAAGGCCCGTGCCCGTATTGGAAAACTGGATAATTATATTAATAAAAAATCAGAAACACTACCGGGAAACACAAAACTAAGTGAGCTTGATATTGAATTTGTATTAAAATAACAGGAGGAAAATATTATGATAACAGATTTTATTAAGGTAGCAGATATATCAGAAGAATTAATCAAGGAATATGAAGATAAACTCCCTGTGGAACTGATAGACTTCTGGAAAGAATATGGATTTGGAACATTTTATAACGGATTTTTAAAAGTAATAAATCCGAATGATTACAAGGAGTTGCTTGAAAAGTCGTATTATATGGGAAATGATTCAATCCCAATTTTTGCAACAGGATTTGGTGATTTGATTACTTGGGAGGAAAATGAGTTAGTAGGAATTGTAAAGTACCGATATGGTGATTCTGATCTTATGGATGCCGGGTTTGAGCGATTTTTTCAACATCTTTATGATGGCGAATTCGATAGAGAACATTTTGGTATAAAGAAATATATAGCAGCAATAAAAAAACTTGGCAGTCTTGAATATGATGAATGTTTCGGATATGTTCCTTTGCTTGGATTGGGAGGAAAAGAAGCAGTAAACAATCTCAAAAAAGTCAAAATGCGTGAACATATAGTATTAATTTTTGAAATGTGCGGTGAAGTCTAAAAAAATCATGGAATTCGATATATGGATTTTAATGGAAAAAGATGGTAATGACGATTGTTCAGTTCGAAAATAAGCTGTATCCATTTGAAAATTTGAAAAATAAAAAAAGGCAGTGATAATATGAATATTGATGTCAGAGAGACAGATATCGTAATTGAAGGAAAAGTAATTCCTTTTCCGGCATCCTACGACAGTATACGTGAAATATTGGGCGAAGCAAGAATTTTTAATGAAACTGAGAAGACTAATTATTATATTTATGATAAGTTAGGTATTGTATTTAGTGATGCCGAAGAAGGATATCTTAAACGAAGAAAAGCATTTATTGACCTGCAGCATATGATTGTCTATGTGAGTGTTATCATTGACGGTGCAGATTTATTAAATAAAAAAGCGATTCCTGAAGAACATTTTGTCGGAAATATTACTTTTTTCGGAGATGAATGGAGCGTATTAAAGCATCGCGACGGTTCCTCAAAATATCTTTATTTCCAGGACAATGAATTAAAGTCTTCTCAGATCAGTGCTATAGTCGGCGGAAACGACACAGAACCGAATTACAAGGATGGACGTTTTACAAAAACACTGTACCTCACATTTAAACCTGAAAGACCAAAATCTGACGAAAACTACAATATATCCGAACCGGAAGAGAAATGTGTAACCTTCACAAATTTCAATTTTAAGCTTGCGGTAGTACAGGAACTGATGTATTCACTTGAAATACTGAAACCATACTTTGATATTTATGACTATCTTTCATTTAAGAAGAGCAGAGCAAATACCGAGACGGAGAAAAACATAAGAGCTGCAGTGGAATTTTTTAAAAAATTACCCGTTCCTCAAAGACTTGCCAATGAACTGACAGAGATAACGATGGACGGAGGCAACGAAATATACAGTAACATAGCACCGCTATGGGACGGAGAGGATGAGAGATTTGATCTTAATGAAATATCCCGTGAAGAGCTTAAATGTTTTCCAAATCTCAGAAAAATCACGATAATGTCAATACACCCTGAAAAAACAGCTGAGCTGTTCAGGGAATTTAATATAGAGGTAGATGTTCTATGATGGCTTGAACGTTGTAGTGATAAGATAAGTATTACAAAGCTTGAGGTTATAACATCATTAAATTAAGGACAGAACTATAACAAAAACGTTTATTAACAGCAAGGAGAAATCTCTTGCTGTTTTTTTTACATTTTTTTTCACTTAATGAGTATAATTCTATGTCTATTTGACAAAAAATAATAGTGATGTTGAATAACAAAGTTGTTATTGATATAATATAAAGTGAGCTATTTTAACATGATTATTTAATAGAAGGAGAAAACGAGACAAATGTATAGTAAAATATGTGGTTTACTTATATCAGTATTGTTAGCATTAAGTATATTCAATGTTGGAAGTATTTCAGTTAAAGCAGAAGCGGTATATAACGTCGGGCTGGAAATAGAGACACTTGATATACCTATTAACTGGCTTCAAGATGGCGATGGAGTAAGTTTAATGGTGAAAATAAAAAACAATCCGGGTGTTGATGATTTTTCATTTTGTTATAAAACAGATGATAAAATTAAAGATGATCTTTATAGCATGATAGTTACAAAAGGCGAATACCCGTCATGGAATATAACAACATATATTTTTAACAACCCTGTAAAAACATATAGAGACGAGATATTTACTCATGACAGGACAAATATTGAAAAATTTGGAGCTAATGGAGGAGTTTGTTATATCATAGTACATTTGGATTCGGATAATCTTCAAATTGGTGATTTTTATCCGGTAGAATTTGTAACAGAACCAATTGATCATGATTATGATATAGGATTTACTATTGATGATATATTTTATGATTACAAAAATATTACAGAGTATATAAACGGAGGAGTCAGAGTTGTTGAACCGCGATTGAAATATACTCCTGTAGAAGGAAATCAGGTAATAGAAGAACAGTCGGTTCAGCCTCAGCAGTCAGCAGAAGTTCAACATCAGGATGATAAACAAAATAATGATTCAAATACTCCTTCTAATGAAATTGAACAATCTGAAGTATCACAGTCAGTATCAGAAACAGTAATAACAACAAATGATACAACAGTATCAAATACTGAAACAAAAATAATTACGACAGCAACAAAAAAAGTAACTTCAGAGAAAAAAATATCAGAATCATCTGTTTCTGTCACAGAAGGAGCAGTTGAAAGTACAACAAGTGAATATCATATTGATAACACACAAAAAAATAAAGAAGAAAATAAAGTCGTAAAACCTGTGATTTTTTCTACAGTTTTTGTGTTGGCGGCAATAACAGTAACTTTATTAATTAGAAAAATAAAAAGAAAGAAAGAGGATCGATAAAATGAAAAAAATCAGAGAAATACTTGCATTTACAACAGCCTTATTATTGTCTTCAAATTCAACGTTGACATTTGCGGTTAGCGAAGAAATGTATAAAGGTTTAAGTGATAGCTCAGAAAATCAGATTGATGATTTAAACAATGAAACAGAAACATCAGAAGAAAAGAATAATAAACTAACACATGAAGATGTAGTTCAAAAAACAGATGAGCCGATCAAAGAAACTGAATCAATAGAAAAAGGTGAAGATAATTCGGCTGTCAAAATATTAAGAAGAGCTGATGATTTTGAAGAAAGCAATAAAGTAATTGTTTCTATAAATGCCAATAATAAAACATTTGTATCAGTAGGAACAGATCCTGAATCATTTTCTAAAGTAATAGAAACAGAAGCTGAATTGACTGAAGACAAAATTAGAGTAAAGTATTATTTAAAAAAATCAGATGAAGAGAAGCTTTATTTTGTAGAAAGAGAATTCACTATTCCTGATTTTAAGATAAAAGAAGAAAAATCAGAGATATCTTTTGGACATAATCAAATGTATATTGAAGATAGTACAATATATATCAAAGAAGGAAAAGCTAAAGTAAAAATAGCATTGTCATATGATTCAGAATTTGAAATAAGTGAGCCGGCAGTAAAACTGATAAATAAAGTACAAGGTTCAGATGAATCAAAAGAAATAGAAGCTTCATTTGATAAAAAAGAGAATGATTTATATTATTATAATGCAGATTTTGAAATAGAAGATGACGGGGTTCATTCTTTTGATCTTTTTGTTAGTTCAGTATGTGATTCAAAAAAATTTGATAATATGAAATTTGAAAATAAAGCAAGCAAAGTTGTTATTGATAACACTCCACCAGAAATTGGAAAGTCCGGAATTCATATTTCATATATTAATGAAAATAGATATTTTGAAGAAATGAAACAAACATCCGGATTTTTTTTAATTGAAGGAACTGTATGTGACACTGAAAGTGGTATTGCAAAAATTGAATATAGAATTGATCCTGAAAATCATAATAAAAATGGAAAAGAAAATGATTATACTGAATATCTTGCACCATATTTTTCTTCAGAACTTAAAAATAAAGATCTTATAATTAATCATGCTAATCAGAATACAAATAAATCAGAATTATACTATGAATCTAAATCTTGTGAAAGGTTTATCGATAAAGAATTTGAGGAGTATAAAGGCGGAAAAACAGAAAAGTTTCAGATTATAGTTCCTTATATAAGTACGATTTGCAGTGGAGATGATAAAGGTTTTCATACAGTACAGTTCCGATTTACTGATAAAGCAGGAAATCCAATTGAATTATCTCCCGAAAAATACATTGATAAAGATAGTACTGGTGTTGACCAGAAAGCTCCTGAATTTATAAATTGTGAATTATCAATTGATAAGGACGCTTGTCTAAATGTTTTAAAACATGGTACCTACTGGAATTCCTCTTCTTCAATTGATGTGGAAGCTGTTGACATTTCAAATACAGAATATATATCAGGACTTCAGATTTTTGAATACTATGATGGAAACATAAGTATTGGTCGAGGTATAAATGATGATAATAAAGGTATGTTTAATTTAAAAAACAATACCAAATACACCGACCTACAAATAGAAGTTTCAGATAACGGCGAACAGACAAATAAGAAGAGTTTAAAAGACCTGTTAAAAACATTTAAATTATCAAACGAAGCATACGAAGATGTCATAGAAAAAATGACAAGCAACACATTTGTCATAGAGAACAGTGCACCGAAATATAAAGTATTCGATCATTCAAATAATGAAATAACTGATAAAGAAACAATATGGCTGAATAAAAATGAAAAATCAAAGCTCACAGTAAACATAAATGATAAAATATATAACAGCAGTAAGGAAGATATCAGCAAGGAAGATATATACAGCGGTGTCGGAGAAATCAAAATATCAGGACAGGTAGGAAAATCCGGTGATTTGGTAAAATATCCGATAATTAAAGCCGATTCAAAAGCATCTTCAGATATATCAGAAAAATCATATTCAGT
>JAZUJY010000230.1:0-7002 GCA_045643005.1 Oscillospiraceae bacterium
GTGTGGATGAATGTACTGATTGTCTGGCTTTTATGTAATACATGAAATTATAAATAAATATCCGCCTAACATATAAATAATAAATTATATGAAAGGCGGTATTTTTTATGAACCTACCAAAATTCAATTCAAATGACGAGCTTCCGCTCATTATGACAGCTAAGGATATTGCAGGTTATCTCAATATTTCTCTCACTTCAGGCTATAATGTCATGAATTCAAAGGGATTTCCTGCTATCCGTTTCGGAAAACAACTCAGAGTCACAAGAGATAATTTCTTAAAATGGCTCAACAGCGTACAGGAGGTATGTTTCAAATGAAAAAAGGCAACAATGAAGGCTCCATCAGAAAGCGTTCCAACGGCACATGGGAAGCACGTTACTCTGACGGAAGAGATGAAAACGGCAGACAGATTCAGCGTTCTGTATACGGCAAGACAAGAAAGGAAGTATGTGAAAAGCTCAATACTATTCTTCACAACAAGCAGATGGGAATTTATGTTACTCCCTCGCAGACACTTCTTAAAGACTGGCTTGTTCAGTGGCTCAGTTCATATTCATCTGTCAGTGTTAAACCTGCAACATACATAAGTTATGAGGGCTATATTTACAATCACATTATTCCGATTCTCGGTGATATTCCAATTCAGAAAATCACTCCTGCGATTCTTCAAACCTTCTATAATCAGAAATTTGAAAATGGAAGAACTGATGGTAAGGGCGGTTTATCTGCAAAGACAATTCGCAATCTCCATAATATGCTTCATCAGGCTTTAAAGCAGGCTCAGATTAACGGTCTGATTATGGGCAATCCTACAGAAGGTACTGTTCTTCCACGCAGAGAGAAAAAGGAAATGCGTGTGCTTTCTGTTGATGAACAGGCTAAACTTATGCAGGTAATCAATATGCACCGACTTGGATTTGCAATACTTTTTGACCTTGCAACAGGTCTGCGAATCGGTGAACTGTGTGCTTTACGCTGGACCGATGTGAACTTCAACAAAGGCACCATAAAAATCAGCCGCACTCTCCAGCGTATCAAGAAAACATTACAGGAACTGGAAGACGGTGACGAGGATGATGAGGATTTTTACAAAACCACACTGATTGAAGGACCTGTAAAAACCAATAACGGCTACAGAGAAATTCCTATTCCTCGCAATATATGGGATATGCTGATGGAACATCGCAATAAACAGAATCAGGAATATACAATGCTCGGACTCCCGATTTTACCTAACGGATTTGTGTTTGCAATGCCTTTCGGAACCTGCGTTGAACCTCACACAATGCGTGATGCTTTGGATTATCTGCTTGCTGCTGCAAACATTGAACACGCAAACTTTCACGCCCTCCGTCATACATTTGCTACAAGAGCAATCGAAAACGGTGTAAACGTAAAGGCTCTGAGTGACATTCTCGGACACGCCAATGTTCAGATTACTATGGACCTTTACTGTCATTCATCACTCGACCTCATGCGTGACAGCATGGACAAAATTGCAGGTATTTTCTGATATGAGTTCAGGCGAGGGGAGCTTCCCTCGCCTGTTATTTTTTTGATTTCATAATGCTGTTTATGGGCTGGATAAAGAAAATTCTAAAATTTATAGTTCACTTAGGCACGCAATATAATTCTGCCCATGCAGGAGTAAATCCCGCAGACAATGCTACCCTTTGTGATGCTATATGCGACATTGAAGTACCGTAAAATGGTAATTTCCCACGAGATAAAATTTCATTTTTTATTATTGAAACAAGCATTGTTCCAATTCCAAGTCCTTCTGCTTCAGGCATAACATTTATGCCGATTTGCCACATCATATCGCTATCACTTGTAGCACCTGCCATACCAAGAATTTTGCCGTTTTTATATGCTCCTACACCGATTTCGTCTTTTGGAAGAACATCAAAGATAAATGCTTCTCCAAAGCGTTCATCTCCTCTGAATTGTTCTAATTCCTCACCCACAAATAACCTGATGTCATAATTCTTTATATCGACTTCCGATTGATTTGTTGCTATATAAAAAGGATGTGCCTGTCCTATACAGCATCCGAAATTCGATAAACCTTCCTCAAGCTCGTGCAATGATTCCATATCCATAAACCATGCAGCATTTCCATTTTTATATTTTTCCCTGACCCATTCTATAATTTCCTTTTTACCAGAAGCGAGAATTTTACCGTTTACTGCTGCAATTTTCAAATAGCACTCTTTTTCCTGAAAAATCCTTCGACCTTCTCTCCTTTTATACTCTGTAAATATATTCGCCTTACTTAATACAGAATCCACATCAGTACAAAAATCTATTGCTAATTGTCTTGTCAAAATTTCATTCATTTTCTAACTCTCCATTAATTTTTCTTAAAGAAACAATCTCAGCTCGAATATAATCTGTTCTTCATTCTGAGAACATTCAGCAAATCCTGCTCCAAGCAAAACTTTGATTGATGCAATATTATCCTTATGACTCCATGCACGGATAATACTGATGTGAGGTTCACTTTTCAGAAATTCCACAACAGCTTTTACCGCAGATTTAGCATAACCTTTTCCCCAGTGTTCTCTTGAAATACTATAGCCGATTTCAATTGATGAATCCTCAGCGTTGTAGTCATAAGCTCCTATTGTTCCGATAAATTCTCCGTCTTTCTTTATCACCCATAAATATGAATCATTCTCAGAGCAGATATCTCTTTTTATTTTTTCAATAGTCGCATCTAATGTCTGATATGGATTCCAGCCAGTATATTTTGTGATTTCAGCATCACAGCCCATGTATTTATAAATATCCTCTGCATCAGAAAGTGATTCGGGCACTATGGCAAGCTCAGATATTTTGATTTATTTGTTTCCATTTTTCATTTCAGTGTTCTTCCTTTGTTATTGTTTTCTTCATCATAACTGCCTCATCAAACCCCTAAAATATAAAACCCATTGTACTCTTTTGCTTTATTCAGCCACTCTAAAATCACGGGATAATCTTCAGGCTTTTCATTCTCGATTTTTGAGATGATTGAATCAACATAATCCGATGTATAATAATTGATTCCGTATATATCAACAATCCCATTTTTCATATTATTATAATATCCACAATCAAAATATTTCCCGTATATTTCAAAAAACTCCTCATAATCGCTGACATAAAGTGAGTCAGGCTTCCAATGGTTAATATTTTCAATTGTTACAATAGATTCAATTTTGGATTTAACAGGCATTTTGCAGAACTGAAATTCTATAAAATCTGAGCCACCATATTCCCGTCTTTCTTCCTGTGATTTAAAGGTAAAAAACATACATCTCTCCTCCTTACACATTTTCAGTCAGCAGTCTTTTCATCACGCAAAGGTCAAACACGTCAATTCTTCCGTCTTTGCATAAATCAGCCGACTGCCAGTCTTTCAGCTCTGCATCAGGAACATCAAGAATCCATTTCTGCAAAGTTATAATATCAGCGATATTGAATTCTCCGTCTGCATTTGCGTCACCTTTTGGCAGAAATGTATTTGAATCTGTTGTCACATTTTTGCAATGCTCACCGATTATGTAATTCTCACAATCACGGATAATATTATTCTCAATCGTCAGACCATTGGCATTATCGGCGTTTATTACCTCTTGAAAGCATGAAGTAAACTGATTATCACGAATAGTTATTTCTGACAATGGTGTATTTCCTGCACGTTGACCATTCAGCAGACTTTCAATTGTAATCACGTCACCTCTGCCGCCGAAATTACACTCGATAAACTTATTATTGCTTATCTGAATATGGTCTGCGCCTGTGCCCTCGATGACTCTGTCTTTCGGAATATTCGTTTGTACCTGCAATGTCTGACCGCAGGTGCGATAGAATGTATTGCCGTCGCAAAGTCCGTTGTCGCTGTTCAGCAGAATTCCACGCCCTTTTGTTTCGTGGATATAATTATTTGTCAGAACGTAATTTGCGGAATCTCTGCCCTTATTGTATGCAACCATATCTTTTGTAATATTGTCGGGCAGAGCGTCGGTTAATGTGATAGTTGCTTCGTATCCGTTTCTTGTGATTGACTCAACTGTTGCTTCATATTCAATTGCATTGAAATTTAAATCCATAAATGTGAGTTTATGCCCTGATTCAACGATTTTATTCGGGCAGGTTCCACGCATAACTTTTCGGCTTTCATCAATGCTTTCGATATAGAACATATTGTCATGTACATTGATAATATCATCGCCGGTAAAGCTCAGATCACAGTTATCAACACGGAAATATCCGGCGGAATTTGAAACATGAATTCCGTCCGCCGTTGTGGAAATTCTGTATTGATTTTCCGCACCAGGTCGCAGACCGATATAGGAATTGATGATCTGATAATGATTTGCTCCATAAGCAAACACATATCCCATACCACACGCACCGTAGATGCTGATATTATTGTAGGTAATGTTTGAGGATTCCTCAACAGTATTGAATACCTGTCCTCCGTAAACATAATGACGGAGAAGATAAACTTCATCATTTCTGAAATAATCCAGAGCACCACTGTGGGTGATTTTCAGAACGTTCGGTTTACCTGAAACCTTTTCGACATTTTTGATGCAGTCCGGATCCACGCATGGGCTGTATATTTTAAAGCTTCCGTGAACACCTGCAACAAGATCAACAGGATCATACTGCATAAAACTCATAAGCGGAATATCAACATCCACTTCTTCTATTTCTGTAAATTCAATTTCAAGTGTGTTTTCCGCATCATTTTCGTTTTCGATCTTTACAAGTGAACCGAGTCTGAAAGTATCCCAGTCCCAGTCAACGATCATATTTCTGATTTCCACATTATCGCAGGCGTACACCTTGAAATAATGCGGAGTTCTGAAAATGAATTCCGCTTCATTTGCATCCACCAGAACATTTTTCATCTGATTCAGATAAATATCTTCTTCCGGACTGAAATAATAAACGCCTTTATCAATGACAAGCTTTGAATTCGGATGCAGTCTGCAATAATAAAACGCATCACGCATAGCCTGTGTATTATCCTCTGCATTTTCCGATAATCCGAATTGAGAAGCATTTACAGTTGTAAGCGCAGATTCATCCGGTCTTGCAATATAAAAAACAGAATCATTTACACCATGAATTTCATCTGAAAGAATTTCTGCTGCATTTGCTTTGTTATTTGAAAGAAACGGAGATGTTAAACTCATACACAAAGCAGTCAGAAATGAAAAGAATTTGCTTTTATTCATCATACCTCACTCCTTCAGCTTATTTCCAATCAATCATTTCTGAAAATAATTATAGCACAATCGGATGAAAAAATCAAATAGGACAAAATTCAAATCTGAAAGGCAGGTGAACAAAATGTATGTATTCAAATTTCCGCCACTTCACATACCGACAACAATATAAAAGACAAACCCTCTGATATTCGGCTTAAAAGTCGGTTATCAGAGGTTTTTTGATTTAATCGTCATATCTCGGTCTGAAATGAGGACAGTTTAACATGGGAGTTTTTTCGATTCCTATGCCACGCTTGAAACAGGTGTGTTTTTCATTCTGGTCGAGCTTGAAAAAATTTCCTCCCTGTGCAATCTGAATTGTGACGCTTCCAATTGAACCATTCCAGTATTTGCACAAAGCACAGCAGCGCTGGTCTCTGTTAATTGTAATCATGATTTTTTCATCTCCTGTTCATTAAGCTTAGTCGGAATACTATTCATGAAATAAGCAGAGCAGTTCGGGCATGGTGAAACGACATATGTAATACGTAAACTTCCTGCGAGTGTGTATATCGTCGGAAAAGGGGAGGAGGTATACGAAGAATAACCTGGTATTTTGCTGATATAGTCGTGATAGTTCGTACAGATTGATTTCTGTGCAACTTTTTCTATAACAACCATACGGAATGTTTTACAAAAAGTATTCAAAACGCTTGACAAATCTGTCTAAATGTGATATAATACCATCATGGAATATCTAAATACCATATTTCGCCAAAGGGCGCATTGATTTTTCACCAAAGGGTGCATTGTGGTTTGGCAAGACCAGATAAAAAATTGCCGGTTATTATTCTTCGCCAAAGGGCGCATTGTATCTATGTGGGCATAGTTAAACTAAAAAACGAGGCTGAAAAGGTTGCTTAAATTTCACATTTTGCAGTAAAAATTCATGTGTTCATTTTGTGAAATACGTGATGATTGTGTAGAATTTCAAGTAAAAACATTTGTGAGAGTCAAAAAATGGCTATTTTACCGCTGTTTAACAGCCCCCATCACCATAGGGTGGTTGAAACGCAATGTGTATAAAAGGAGGATAAATTATGAGAGATATGTTCGATTATCATGGTACATCAAAAGCATTGTTCAGTAATAAAAAATATGTCGGTGGAATAACAGACGAAATATTTAATGTCATAGAGCCATTTGATTATGAAGATGATGTCATTTTAATTAATTGGAACTATCTATCACCAGTAGTAATAGAAGATACAACATTCAGAAGATATTCAATTAAAGCTCCGGTTTTCAATTGTATATTCAGAAATTGTAAATTTGTCTCTATATGGACAAATAGTTCTGCAGCACACGTTATTTTTGAAAATTGTTATTTTGAAAATGTTAATATGGATACCATCTGCACACAACGATTTGTAAATTGTAAATTTATAAATTGTTGTATACCATCTTATATATTCATGAATGACAATTTTGAAAATTGTGAAGCAATTGATCTATTATATGCCGATGATAGTTTTATGTTTTAAATTATACGGGAGATTAATCCCGTTTAACAGACTCCATCACTATTCTTCGCCAAAGGGCGCTCGTAAATCAGAAAAATGTTTTTCCCGAAAGCCTGATTGTTCAAAATGCGATTACAAACTCGGACGTATTACATACGTCGTATCACCATGTCCGAACTGCTCTGCTTATTTCATGAACAATATTCCGACTAAGCTTAATGAACAGGAGATGAAAAAATCATGATTACAATTAACAGAGACCATCGCTG
>JAZUJY010000231.1:0-18342 GCA_045643005.1 Oscillospiraceae bacterium
CAGTCTGCTTGCATAATTTCCGCCATCCTGCACAAAAACTCCTTGACATACGACAGTATGCCTGCGTCGTTTTTATGCAGTCTGACGAAAATTCTGCCTGCGCATTCTGTACGCCAGACTTAATCAGTGTTTCCTTAAAAATATGACCTGCTGCAAATAAATGCCGCAGGTCAAAATATTTTCTCAGAATAATCATGTATTTTGGAACAAAAAACTGATCTTATTTGTTTCCTTCTGTGTTTTCAGCGTCAAGTTGAGTTTTCAGGTTGTAGGAAAGAACCATGAGACTGTCGCTGAGATGAACGTTTTCAACTACAACGTTTGGATTGTTAAGCTTGAAATCATAGTGACTGAAGTTCCAGAATGCTGTAATTCCAAGATTGATGAGCATTTCAGAAAGATGATTTGCAGCATCCTTTGGAATACAAAGAATTGCAACTTCAGGTTTGTTTTTCTTGCAAAAGCTCTCAAGCTCTGAAATATCCTGAACCGGAAGATCTACGATCTCAGTTCCTTTGATTTTTGCATTGTTATCGAAAATACCTGAAAGAACAAATCCCATTTTTGAAAAATAAATATGGGAAGCGATAGCCTTTCCAAGGTTTCCGGCACCGATCAAAATAGCCTTTTTCTGCTGATCAAGACCTAAGATCTTGCCGATCTCAAACTGAAGATCACGGATGTTGTAACCGTAACCCTGCTGACCAAAACCGCCGAAGCAGTTCAGATCCTGTCTTATCTGTGAAGCTGTAAGCCCCATTCTTTCTGATAGTTCACGTGAAGAAATTTTTGTTATTCCCATGGCATCAAGATCTCCCAGAAATCTGTAATATCGGGGGAGACGTCTGATAACTAAAGCAGATATTGAATCTTTTGCCATTAAAAAATACCCACCTTTCTGAAAAATAATTTAACTAAATATATAATAACAGATTTATATGTAAAAAGCAACAGTGCGTTATTATCTGATTTATTACATTGTTTCAAGACGTTTGCTGATCTCTGTGAGGAAGTCCTTTGAATTTACCTTTTTCTTGTTTTCAAGAGAAGATATCATATAAAGGTCTCCTGTCATGATTCCGTCTTCTATTGTCTTGATAGTAGCCTTTTCAAGCTTGTCTGCAAATTCGCAGAGCTCAGGAGTGTTGTCAAGCTCTCCGCGCTTTCTGAGAGCACCGCTCCATGCAAATATAGTTGCAACAGAGTTTGTTGATGTTTCCTCACCCTTGAGATGCTTGTAATAATGTCTCTGAACTGTTCCGTGAGCAGCTTCAAATTCATATATGCCTGAAGGAGAAACAAGAACTGAAGTCATCATAGCAAGACTGGCGTATGCAGTTGAAACCATGTCTGACATTACGTCACCGTCATAGTTTTTGCAGGCCCAGATAAATCCGCCGTTGGATCTGATTACTCTTGCAACAGCATCATCTATAAGAGTATAGAAATATGTGATGCCTGCCTTTTCAAATTTTTCCTTATATTCGTTGTCATAGATCTCCTGGAAGATATCCTTGAATCTGTGGTCATATTTCTTTGAGATGGTATCCTTTGTTGCGAACCATACATCCTGATTGAGGTCAAGACCGTAGTTGAAGCATGCACGTGCAAATCCTTCAATACTGTTGTCTATGTTGTGAAGACCCTGGATAACACCGTCACCCTTGAAATCAAAGATGAGCTGTCTGGTTTCATTGCCTTCCTTGTCTGTGAAAACAAGTTCAGCTTTTCCGCCGCCTTTGACCTGCATTTCAGTGTTCTTGTAAACATCACCGTATGCATGACGTGCGATTGTGATAGGCTTTGTCCATGTAGGGATATATGGAGTGATCCCCTTTACAAGGATAGGTGTTCTGAATACTGTACCGTCAAGGATAGCTCTGATGGTTCCGTTAGGAGATTTCCACATTTCCTTGAGATCATATTCTGTCATTCTGGCAGCGTTTGGTGTGATCGTTGCACACTTTACAGCTACACCGTATTTTTTTGTAGCTTCAGCACTGTCAACTGTTATCTGGTCATTAGTTTCGTTTCTTTTTTTGAGACCGAGGTCATAATATTCTGTCTTGAGATCAACAAAAGGAAGAATGAGGATATCCTTTATCCACTGCCAGAGGATTCTGGTCATTTCATCTCCGTCCATCTCAACGAGTGGTGTTTTCATCTGAATTTTTGACATTGGTTTTTCCTCCGAATAATATATGAAAATTACTTATTAAGATTTTCTCTTGTATAGTCAAGAAGACCGCCTGCAAGGATGATATCCTTTGTACGTCCTGTAAGTTCGCAGAGAACAGGGATCTCAGCACCTGTTGTCTTGTCCTTTACGATGAGCTGAGTTTTGTCAGCTGTGATGTCAGCACGAACATTTGCAAGTTCGATCTCATCGCCCTGGTTGATCTTGTCGTAGTCAGCTTCATTTACAAATGTTAAAGGAAGGATACCGGCGTTGATGAGGTTAGCTCTGTGGATACGTGCAAAGCTCTTTACAAGAACAGCCTTGATACCGAGATAGAGAGGAGCAAGAGCTGCATGCTCTCTTGATGAGCCCTGTCCGTAGTTTACACCGCCGACGATGATAGACTGACCGAGGTTCTTTGCTCTTCTCGGGAAGTCTTCGTCACATACTGTGAAGCAGTGCTGTGAAATAGCCGGAATATTTGAACGAAGCGGAAGTATCTTTGCACCTGCAGGCATAATGTGATCTGTTGTGATGTTGTCACCGACCTTGAGAGATACCTTGCAGCTGATATTTTCAACGAGAGGAGCAGTTTCCGGATAAGGCTTGATGTTTGGTCCTCTGAGGATCTCAACCTTGTCCATATCCTTTTCGTCTGAAGGAAGTGTGATCATGTTGTCATTTATAACAAATTTTTCAGGGAGCTGGAAGTCAGGCATGTCGCCGATAGTTCTAGGATCAGTGAGAACACCTGTAATTGCTGAGATAGCAGCCATTTCAGGAGAAACGAGATAGATCTGTCCGTCCTTTGTTCCTGAACGTCCTTCGAAGTTTCTGTTAAATGTTCTGAGTGAGATACCCTTTGAGTTAGGTGACTGACCCATACCGATACACGGACCGCATGCACTTTCAAGGATTCTTGCACCTGCATCGATCATGATGGAGAGAAGACCGTTCTGAGCGAGCATGTTGAGAACCTGCTTTGAACCCGGAGCGATAGCGAGTGATACATCAGGATGAATGGTCTTTCCTTTAAGGATATGAGCGACCTTCATCATATCAAGAAGTGAAGAGTTTGTACATGAACCGATACATACCTGATCGATCTTGATGTTTCCGATCTCTTCTACTGTTTTAACGTTATCAGGCATATGAGGACATGCTGCAAGAGGAACGAGCTTTGAAAGATCAATTTCAATTGTTTCGTCATATACAGCATCAGGATCAGCAGCAAGAGGAGTCCATACTTCTTCACGTCCCTGAGCCTTCAGGAAGCCTTTTGTAACTTCGTCAGAAGGGAAGATGGATGTTGTTGCACCGAGTTCTGCACCCATGTTTGTGATGGTAGCTCTTTCAGGAACTGAAAGTGTCTTTACGCCTTCACCACAGTATTCGATAACCTTGCCTACGCCGCCTTTAACTGACATGCGTCTGAGTACTTCGAGGATAACATCCTTTGCAGCTACCCATGGACTTAATTTTCCTGTAAGTTCAACTTTAACAACCTTAGGACATGTGATGTAGTAAGCACCGCCGCCCATAGCAACAGCAACATCAAGTCCGCCTGCACCGATGGCGATCATACCGATACCGCCGCCTGTTGGAGTATGGCTGTCTGAACCGATAAGAGTTTTGCCCGGAACGCCGAA
Source organism: Oscillospiraceae bacterium (assembly GCA_045643005.1). Lineage (GTDB taxonomy): Bacteria > Bacillota > Clostridia > Oscillospirales > Ruminococcaceae > HUN007. The sequence goes on from JAZUJY010000231.1 coordinate 3,829, forward strand.
TCTTTCAAGATGTACCTGATGGCAGATACCGTTGCCCGGTCTTGAGAAGTAAATGCCGTGTTTCTTGGCAACAGATCCGATAAATCTGTGGTCATCTGCATTTTCAAATCCGTTCTGAAGTGTGTTGTGATCAATATATGCAACTGAACGTTCTGTCTTTACACGCGGAACGCCGATTGCTTCAAATTCAAGGTATGCCATAGTTCCTGTGGCATCCTGAGTAAGTGTCTGGTCGATTCTGATACCGATTTCGGTGCCTTTGACCATCTCACCGTCAACGATATGATTTTTGAGGATCTTTTCAGTTAATGTAAGTCCCATTAGAAGTACTCCGTTTCTCCGCAGTTTCCTGCAGTAATATTTCAAATGTAATAATATCCGATTATTTGATTGTTTCAGTAAATATTTAATCAGATAAATACAGCTATTACTATTTTACCACGAAAGAATACTCGTTGTCAATTAATTCACAACAAAATTTCAAAAAAATCGTTAATTTCCTCAGTTGATATACCTGCTGTAAAATGTTATAATTATTATAGTAAACAAAAAAATGAAAGGCGGTAATGCTGCATGGATTTTGAACTTAGAAAATGGAAAAAGGATGACGTTTTTGATGTGGCATACTTTGCCAATAACAGAAAAATTTCCTGCAAGCTCAAGGATGCTTTTCCGTATCCGTATACACTCAGTGATGCGGAAAAATATATTACAAAATGTCTCTCTTCCGATGAAAATAAAATGTATTGCAGGGCAATAGTGGTAAACGGCAGGGTAGCCGGAAGTATAGGAATTTATTTTGGAACGGATATTCTGAGCAGAACGTGTGAAATTGGTTTCTGGCTTGCAGAAAATTACTGGAATCACGGCATTATGAGTGAAGCTTTAAAGCAGATCACAAATGATATTTTTTCAAATTTTGATGTGGTAAGGATATCTGCAAGACCATTTTCAAACAATATCGGATCAAGAAAAGCACTTGAAAAAGCAGGCTTTGAACTTGAAGGAATCATGAAAAAGGGTGCTTTTAAGGATGGAAAGTATATCGATTACTGTATGTATGCACTTCTTCGTGATGATGAACCCGAGATCGTATAACAACAAAGCTTTGAACAACATATAAATATTATCTGTAATAAAAAACGGACTGCCAAAAAACAGTCCGTTTTTTTATTAAAAGCTTTGCTTTTAACAGGCAGAAGCGATTCGTAGAATCGGTTCCCCTCAGTCGGAGATCGTACTCCGAATGAGGGGAAAGATAGAACCCCGCCGCCTACAGAGGCGAGGGGATATCCTCTGTGCTGTTATAACTCAATTTGATAAGACGAAAACCGGTCCATTTCTGAACCGGTTTTTCGCAATAGAAGATTAAGATTGAATAAGTATATTATTTAATGGTAATTTCTTTAAGCAAGTATGTTCTTCAACTTAACCAGATCAACGATGGAAACTTTTCCGTCTCCGCTGAGATCAGCAGCCTTTAAAGCATCACCTGAAAGTGTCTTGGTACCTAACAGATGTTTTGTAAGAGCGCTGAGATCTGATGCACCAACAGCTCCATTCTGATCGATATCTCCCTTGAGGGCGTCTTCTTTCTGCTCTTCAGTTGCCTTGGTTGTAACCTTGGTAGTAGCTGTTGTAGCAGCTGTTGTAGCCTTTGTAGTAGTTGTTGTTGCTGCAGTAGTAGTTGCTGCAGTAGTAGTTGTTGTTACTGTGCTGCTGCCTTTTGGAGGAGTAGCATTTTCAGCAACCTTAAGAATAGCGCTGTAAGCTTCCTTAGGCTGATATCCGCTCTTGAACGGAAGCGGGTTCTGTGATGAACGCCAGCTGATGCTGTCGTTTGTACCCCATACAGTTACTGCAGGGATTCTGTCAGCATACTTGCAGGCAAGAGTAAAGATATCTGAATAGAGACTAGCCTGTTTGCTGTCATTGTTTGATGTGATATCAAGCTCTGTGATCTGGAGATCAAGACCTGTGTCAAGGAATGCCTTCATAGCTGTTTCATAAACTGTCTTGTCAGGATATGAAATGTCAAGATGTGACTGCATTCCGATACCGTCGATAGAGTTGTTTGCATTCTTTACCTTGGTAGCGATATTAACGATATCCTTAGTTTTAGCAGGCATATATTCGTTATAGTCGTTTACATAGAGTTTGCATCCTGAAGGAGCATATTTTCTTGCATATCCGAATGCTTTTACAACGAAGCTGTCATCACCGTAAACAGCAACCCAGTTGGAGTTGTTTGCAGGACGGAGTCCGCCGCCGTCGTTTACGAAGAGCTCGTTACATACGTCATATGAGTAAAGTTCAAGCTTTGGATACTGCTGAGCGATAGCTGCGAAAGTATTTTTGATCATGCTTTCGAGACGCTGGTCCATAATATCTGTAGATACCTTTGCTCCGTTATCCTGGAAGTTCTGGTTGAAGAACCATCCCGGAGTCTGGCTGTACCATACAAATGTATGACCTCTCATTGCGATTCCGTTGCTTTCACAGAACTTCATTGTGTTTGCAACACTGTTGAGTGATACCTGAGTATTAACATTGTTACCTCTCTGCTGGCATCCGTTCTTATCGAGAAGGCTGTCCGGCTTGAGTTCGTTTTCAGGTGTTATACTGTTGTAGTTCTTCTTGATGAAGTCAGCGCCTGAGTTAAGTTCGAACGGGCTTACTGATGTACCGATCTTGAAGAAGTCTTTAAATGCGTCCTTAAATGCTGTGCCTGTATCAGCACTTCCGCCTTGCTGCTGACCACCCTGGTTCCAGTCCTGACCGCCGCCCTGGTTCCAACCCTGGCCCCAGTCCTGGCCGCCGCCCTGGTTCCAACCCTGGCCCCAGTCCTGACCGCCGCCCATGTTGCCCCAGTCGAAGTTGCCCCAGTCGAAGTTGCCCCAGTCCTGACCGCCCATGTTGCCCCAGTCCTGGCCGCCCATGTTGCCCCAGTCCTGGCCACCCATGTTGCCCCAGTCCTGACCGCCTTGCTGCTGATCATTGTTCTGCTGCTGGCTGTCGCTCTGCTGACCGCCTGTCTGCGTTCCAGCGTCACCGCCGATAGAAAGAACGTTCTTTGTAACATTTGCACTACCGTTAGAACGATAACCTTCGATGTTAAGGGCAACTTCATACATCTTGCCCATCTTCATTCCACACTGTTCCCATTGTTCAAAATGCTTTGAAACTGAGATAGTGCCTGAGAAGGTTTTCTTCTGATTAACAGTTGCAGGGTTTGTCTTATTAACGCTCCAGTACTGTTCAAATGATTCAGTACCATGAATTGAAGCCTGATTGTATCTTGTTGAGGTATAGATGTCGTAGGATTTTCCGTCAGCTGAAACAGTTCCTTTACCGCCCTGCTGTCCCGGTGGTCTCCAGTCGCCCCATGCTTCTACGATGTAGTATTCAACTGTCGGATCTTCTGTCCATCCGTAAACACACATGTAGGAGTTTCCTCTCGGTTCATAGTCAACAGCGTAATCAATGCTGATGTTACCATAATCCTTATAGCTTTTTGTACTTCCAAGTCTTTTACCCATACGGAAAAGGCAGTTTTCAATATTGCTCCATGAACATGAGAAAGAACCACCGTTACCCCATGTTGCCTGAGCTGATCCCTGTCCGTTCTGGTTCCAGAGTTCATAATCGTATCCGTCTTTTGTACCCATCTGCTGCTGGTCAGCGGCGTTTACCAATCCGCCCGGGATGAGTGACAAACTTAATAATAGTGCTGTGAAACAACTAATAACTTTTTTTTGTTTCATTGAACCAATCACCTCTTTCTTTTTTATATTTTACTATTTTAAATAATATATGTCAAGTTCTATATAATAAGAGTTCTGATGATATAAAAATTGGTTAAAATGACTAAAAACAGTGATTGCCTATAGGGCCACATATTTTCTTAAATTATAATTTGCACTAAGTAAAATAAAGACAAAAAATAATGTTTCTTATTTGCAATAATAGACAATGACACTTTTGTGCAAAAATTGTGTTATGTCTTTTCTATGTCATGCTATTTTTTACCATGTAAAAATAGTTCTGAAAAGAAGTAAAAATAATACTGGTGCATTTAGTTTGAAAAATCATCTTAGGCGATTTGACATATAATATATATGAATTGATTCTGTAAAATAAACAAAAAAACTTAACTTACAACCAACAATTTGTAAATTATCATAGTCAGGATTTGCAGAATATCTTAAACGAGTGTTAATATTAATTAATTATGCAATTAAGTTAACAAATATGTTTAAAATATGTTGTTTGCGTTGAATTTTTTCATCTTAACGTATTTATCTAACATCTTTTTCCGAGTTTTTACATAAAATTATCACAATAGAGAGTAAAATAAAGAGTGTGAGATGAAAGCGTCGCACGGATGAACAAACGAAATCAGAACAACAACATACAGAAAGGATGTTTTATATGTTTGAAAACAACTATAATACAGAAACAAATACACAGGAAACCGAATATGTTCCGACTGCTGACATAAATCAGGAGAAAAAGAAAAAAAGCGGATCTAAAAAAATTTTAAAAGCGGTCGTTTCACTTTGCCTGGTTGCAGGTGTGGGTGCAGGATCGATATTCGGATACAAATATGCTAAAGATCATCCTTTTGACAAAGGAAACAACGAAGATACAAAATCATCTTCAGTACAGACAAAGGCTCCGGAAGAATATGTTGCATCTCCGATGTTCAGTCTTTCAAAGAGTGATGGTGCCCTTACTCCGCAGGAAATATATAAAAAGTGTATTCCTTCAGTTGTCGGCGTAACTTCAACTTTTGATTTTGTAGTTAGTCAGAACAACGGATTTTTCGGAGGCGGAACAAGTAATAAGCAGGCTGTTGGTACAGGAACAGGTATCGTGATGAGTGAGGACGGATATATTATTACAAATGCTCATGTCATCTGCGATACAGAAACAACTTCGACGGCTGTCAAAGCAAGTAAGGTTACGGTCATGCTTTCAGATAAAACAGAATATGATGCAAATATAGTCGGATATGATACACAGGCCGATGTTGCACTGCTTAAAATAGATGCTTCTGATCTTACAGCTGCAGAATTTGGCGACAGTGCTGCACTTGCAGTAGGCGACAGTGCATATGCAATAGGCAATCCTCTCGGCTTTGATCTTTTTGGCACTCTGACAGTAGGATATATTTCAGGACTTGACAGACAAGTTGGAACAGATGCTTCCGTAATAAATCTGATTCAGACAGATGCCGCAATAAATAACGGAAATTCCGGTGGTCCGCTTATCAACGACAAGGGTCAGGTCATCGGAATAAATTCAATGAAGCTTTCAAGTACATATACAAATCAGGCAATGATAGAAGGTCTTGGTTTTGCGATCCCTATGAATCAGGCTATGGAGCTCATTTCACAGATCAAGGAATATGGTAAGGTCATAAGAACAAAACTCGGTATCTCATGTACAAATATCACATCTCAGAACGCATCACAGCTTGGAGAAAATGTTACAGCAGCTGACGGTGTTTACGTAAACAGTGTTGACAAAGACAGTGCATGTGACAAAGCAGGTATCATGGCAGGTGATATTATCGTAGGTGTTGATGATGCTTCAGTACAGAACATCAACGAACTCAACCAGATCAAAAACAAGCATAAAGCAGGGGATAAGATCACCCTGAAGATAATAAGAGAAAATAAATTCCAGACAGTTGAAGTAGTGCTTCAGGCTGATGACAGTACTGAAGAGCCTGAGGAACAGACACAGTCAGGAGATAATCAGCAGATTCCGAACTACGGTCAGAATCCTGAGCTTCCTAAGGATGACGGATATGGTTCAGGCGGCGGACAGGGTCAGCAGATCGATCCGTTTGATTTCTTTGGAGATTTCTTTAATAATCCGTTTGGCTGGTAATTAAAAAAATCAGAAAATTTCATATTCATCACTAAAAAAAAGGGGCTGTTAAGAAACAGCCTCTTTTTTATATATATTTTTGAGTTTGGATCTTTTATCTGATCATCAGATACCCTGCCACATCATAGCGTCAGCAACCTTGAGGAATCCGGCAATGTTAGCACCTGCAACGAGGTTGCCTTCCTGGCCGTATTCTTTAGCTGCGTTGTAAGCATTGTGGAAGATGTTGATCATGATCTGATGGAGCTTAGCGTCAACTTCTTCAAATGTCCAGTTGAGTCTTTCTGAGTTCTGTGACATTTCAAGACCTGATGTAGCAACACCGCCTGCGTTTGCAGCCTTAGCAGGAGCAAAGAGAATGCCTGCTTTCTGGAATGCAGCGATAGCATCAGGAGTTGAAGGCATGTTAGCACCTTCAGCAACACACATTACGCCGTTCTTAAGAAGAGCTTCTGCTGATTCAAGATCGATTTCGTTCTGTGTAGCACATGGAAGAGCGATATCACATTTAACTGTCCAGATACCCTTGCATCCTTCTGTGTATGTTGAACCCGGAACTCTGTCAGCGTATTCCTTGATTCTGCCTCTCTTAACTTCCTTGATATCCTTAACGATGTCGAGGTTGATACCGTTTGGATCATAGATATATCCGTTTGAGTCAGACATAGCAACAACCTTTGCACCGAATGAAGAAGCTTTTTCATTTGCATATATAGCAACGTTTCCTGAACCTGAGATAACAACTGTTTTACCTTCAAAGCTTGTGTTTCTCATAACAGAAAGCATTTCCTTGGTGAAGTAGCAGAGACCGTAGCCTGTAGCTTCTTTTCTTGCAAGTGATCCGCCGTATGAAAGTCCCTTACCTGTAAGAACACCAACAAATTCATTTGTGAGTTTCTTGTACTGACCGAACATATAGCCGATCTCACGAGCACCTACACCGATATCGCCTGCAGGAACGTCTGTGTCAGCACCGATGTGCTTTGAAAGTTCTGTCATGAAGCTCTGGCAGAAACGCATGATTTCGAGATCTGATTTACCCTTAGGGTCGAAGTCGGAACCACCCTTACCGCCGCCCATAGGAAGGCTTGTAAGACTGTTTTTGAAAATCTGTTCAAATCCGAGGAACTTGATTACAGATGCACATACTGAAGGATGAAGTCTTAAACCACCCTTGTACGGTCCGATAGCTGAGTTGAACTGAACTCTGAAACCACGGTTAACCTGTACGTTGCCGTTGTCATCTACCCACGGTACTCTGAACTGGATAAATCTTTCAGGTTCAACGAGCTGTTCTATAACATTAGCCTTTACGATGTCAGGTCTTCTTTCGATAACCGGCTCAAGACTTTCGAGAACTTCGGAAACTGCCTGAAGAAATTCATTTTCACCTTTATTGCGGCTGCAAACTTTTTCATATACGCCTTTTAAATATGCATTTGTAATAGCCATATTAAAAGCCTCCTAAATCTGATAGATTTTATTAGCAGCTGATGATAACTTATTTTATGTTAAAATTAAAACCAGAACTAACAGTACCTATTATAAAATAATCTGAAAAAAAAATCAATATATTTTTCGAAAAAAATCAAAAAAAAATTTGAATTATTACTACTAAAAGTTATAAAATGGAATAAATGGCATATTTATTCCAAATGCAAGTTTTTAATTAGTAACTTGCATCCAATTTTTCAAAACATCTGATTTTAAGCATAAAAAGAGTTTTCAAAATTTATAAAATGAATTCTGGGGTAATTGTTGGTGCATATTTAAAAGAAATATATTCCATATATTAATGCGAAAATAACAATATAAAACTATTATGTATAAATTTTACATCAGAGGATGCCGATTCTTATGATCCATCCGTCAGTTTAAACACAATGCTTTATTTATAGTATTGAAATTTTTATACATTTGTAAAATTTTATTATTCGTTATCAAAGAATTAAGAAAGTGATATTTATGTGTATTTGATATCTGTTTATTGTAGTTGATGCTGATAGGAAACTGTATCAGAACTGAAAACAAATGTACGGCATCATCACAGCGTCAGTCTCAGTCATGATTTGCATTGAGAAGATAAATAATAAAAAAGTCGGGATACCCGATGACCGGGCTGCCCGACTTTTTTAAATGATCTGTTTCTGAAAAAAATTGTTTTACTGGCTTATTTTGTAAACAAGTTCAGCAAGGTCAGAAGCTGTCAGCTGACCGTCTCTGTTGATATCAGCAACTCTCCAGTCATATTCTTCAATATCCTGAAGCATAATTTTCTTTAACATAATAAGATCTTCAGCTGATACGTTTCCGTCACCAGAAATATCTCCGTTTATGATACCGTCAACGGAATCAAGATAATCGCCTAATGAACAACGCATGCTGTCTATATAATCATTGTCAAGAATATTGCCGAAATTTGCTTTTTCGAGAGATTCAAGAAAACGGTTTTCCGGATCATATGCATCGATCTTTGTATAATCATAATAAATATTTTTTGCCTTTTCATGATCCTGAGCATCAATTTCGAGAAGCTTTAAAGCAGGAAGAAGTGACATGGAGTAGCTTATACAGTAATATGGTGAAGTAAAATAGTTCGAAGCCATTCCAAAAGGATTAACGGCATTCGGTGCTATACCATAATTCAGCTGTTTTTCATGGAAGAGGTCAACGATCTGTTCCGGAGTAAAGCTTTCAGGATCCTGAAATACTTCATGTTCAAAGTCATTTACATAACATCCGAGCTGAAGAACGCTGAGCAGTCTGCTAAGTTCGTATACTTTGAGATAATCAGAATACTCTCCGAAAATTTCATCATAGTAATTTAAAAACAGGATCTCCATACCCTGTGACTGAACTTCTGCTATATCAAGATTTACGTTATCAGAAGGATTGTTTATAAAGTCTGAATTACAAAATGAATTGAAGTGACCGAATTCATGAACTGTAAAAATAATCGAGTCTGAATCTGACGGAGCACTGATGTACATCAAAGGTGTGTTGAATTCAGGCAGACTGGCTGTAAATCCTGAAGGATTTGATGTTGGTGATCCTTTGAACAGAAGATCGGCATCGATGATGTATTGTGCATTTTTGGCGAATTCTTCCGAAAGTTCAGGTGTATATTTCAGAATTATATCTTTTATGATATCCAGATCTTCGCTTGAAACTGACAAATATTCTATCAGTTGGTTTATGTCTTTTTTCATTATTACAGACTGAATGGTTTGCATTATGTAATTAGACAGATAGCTGACTGTATTTGAAATGTTTTCCTTGCATTTTTCAATATCTTCATATGAATAGTCTCTGTTATAATTTTCGTTAAAGAATTCTTCGAGGCTTAATTCAGGATCGGTGTTCTGTATGTCATCTTTATAAATCTTGATCAGGTTGAGGTATATTTCTGCACATTTCAGTTCAAATTCCTTTGTGGGAATATCTCCCTGCAGGAATGTCGCAAGCAGTTGGTTATAGCTGTTAAGATATTCAGCAGCTTTGATACCTGCTGTGTTGTCATTATCATCATTTCCATGGAATTCTTCAACTGAGACCTTTATCGGTTCTGTAAGCACATCAGCAATGACATCTGAGTATTCTGATTCGTTCAAAGGAATATACAGCGCATCTGAAAGAGCAATTTCCACATCATAGACTATCGATGATTCGTATATATATTCTTCTATATTTTCATTATTGGACTGCATGATCGATGAAAGAATACCTGCAGTATTATATTTGTAGTAAAGTGTGCATATTTCGTTGCAGCAAGCGATAACTTCATCTTTATTATCCTTTTTCGAACAAGCTTCCTTAAGCTTTTCTCCTGCATCCTTTATCAGCTGCGGATCAAATCTTTCGTATGTCAGATCAATATCCGTCTTTGTTGTATCAACGGCTGCACTGACAGAAAAACTCTGTGCTGCTGTGCTGAATGTAATTAATGCTGCAGCCAGATACGCTGCGATTTTTTTGTTTCTCTTTCTTTTCATAATTGTTTCCTCCATTGTTTTTATTTTTTCATTAAATTATCATATTTTTAAAATATGACAAACTAATGTTTTTATTATAATATAATTAAACAAAATAGTCAATTACCAACATGCCGGGAAGGAGTGAAAAAATTTGTGAAAGTGCAGGGTGATCACAAAGGCATTCAGTTTAAATTTTTAAAAAAAATTAAACTTGACACATCACTTCAAATATAGTAAAATAAAAACCGTGAGTAAGCTATGCGATAGCGTGAACGTTTTAGTTTATGAGGAAAGTCCGGGCATCACAGAGCGGGATAACTGCTAACGGCAGCCGGGGGCGACCCTAGGGCTAGTGCAACAGAAATATACCGCCATATTTATTATGGTAAGGATGGAAAGGCGAGGTAAGAGCTCACCGGAGTACAGGAGACTGTGCTGCCATGTAAACCCTATCCGATGCAACGTCTATTGGTGCACTGTATCTTAACATCTGCTCGGTGGATACAGTGTAATGACGGCTTGAAGCCGGCGGCAACGTCGGTTCTAGATAAATTATCGCACACGACAGAACCCGGCTTATCGGCTTACTCATTTTTTTATTTGTGTTTATGCGAATCTCTAATTCAAAAACAAAGGATTGATATGATTGAAAAAAGAAGGATCCGAGAAACGATCAGCAAGTAAACTGATTATTTTTATTCCTGTCATAATAGTACTGATCCTCCTGATCGTCGGAGGAGTAATTTTTTTGCCGAAGTTTTTAAACGCCGGAAATGGTAATGCAAGTTATGAAGAGCTGACTTCAAATATGAAGCCGTACGATGACATGGATATCAAGATACGTATTTATGTTCCTGACGATTATGAAATGACTTCAAATCAGTACAATACATATTATCATAAAAATGAAGAATCCATGATCTATCTTACACATGACGATTCAAAAAATGATCTTGAAAATCTGTCACTTAATGTTCAGGCAGATTATGCAAAAGAAACTGATAATTTTGATCTTAAGAAAAATTCCAAAGTTTCTCAAAACGGCGTTGATCTTTGTGTAATGGAATATGATTACGAAATTGAAACCACAGATGTTACCTATAAAAAATCCGGTATGACGATAATCTGTGTTGCAAACGGTGAAGCATATTTTGTTACCTGCGCGACTGACCAGGACAAATATGAACAGTACAGAGATGATTATGTCAGAACGTACAAAACGATTTTACCGCGTCTGAGTAATGATTCCAAGAAAGCATGATCAATTTAATAAAACAGATCCGGGAGACTTTCATCGCAGAGAGTCTCCTGTTTTTTATATTTTTGTAAACAGAACCTGTAACAGCACATAGGATATCCGCCGCCTCTGCAGGCGACGGGTTCTGTCTGACCTGGAGGTATTGTACGCAGGTATTGATTTTTTTGGATGTAATTACATATTAGCGAGTGTTTTTGTGTTTGTATTTGATAAAAATATTGATTGAAATCAATGTATTTTTATAGTATAATATTATTTATGAAAGCAATATTTGAACAGTCTGACATTAATTTTGGCAACTTTGTTGTATTAGTGCATGTCGTCTTATGTTAAATGATAGACAAAAGCGCTTCCACATTTGTCAAATATGGCAGTACTTTCATAAAGCAGGAAAAAATAAACCTGAAAGGTTAAAGAAATAAGGAGCGTATCTGCATGGAAAACCAGAAGAACTATGATGTTGTTGACAATGTTGAAAAGCTTGAAAAGGCTCTGGCTGAAGTAAAGGCAGCTCAAAAGATTTTTTCTACTTTTTCACAGGAAAAAGTTGATAAAATATTTAAAGCAGCTGCAGTTGCTGCAAACAGAATGAGAATTCCGCTTGCAAAGATGGCAGTTGAAGAAACCGGCATGGGTGTAGTTGAAGATAAAGTTATAAAAAACAACTATGCAGCCGAATATATTTACAACGCTTATAAAAATACGAAAACCTGCGGTGTTATCGAAGAGGACAAAGAATTCGGAATAAAAAAGGTTGCTGAACCGATCGGTGTTATAGCTGCAGTTATTCCGACTACAAATCCTACTTCAACAGCGATATTCAAGACAATGATCGCACTAAAGACAAGAAACGGTATCATAATAAGCCCTCATCCGAGAGCAAAGAAGAGTACGATAGAGGCCGCAAAGGTGGTTCTTGAAGCTGCAGTAGCAGCAGGTGCTCCTGAAAATATAATCAGATGGATCGATATTCCTTCACTCGACATGACTACAATGGTAATGAAGGAAGCTGACATTATCCTCGCAACAGGCGGTCCGGGAATGGTCAAGTCCGCATATTCAAGCGGTAAGCCTGCACTCGGCGTAGGTGCCGGAAATACTCCTGCAATAATTGATGAATCAGCAGATATCCTGCTTGCAGTAAACTCAATTATTCATTCAAAGACATTTGACAACGGAATGATCTGTGCTTCTGAACAGTCCGTAATAGTAAATAAAAATATTTATAAACAGGTCAAAAAGGAATTCCAGGACAGAGGCTGCTATTTCTTAAATCCTGAGGAAACCGAAAAGGTAAGAAAGACAATTATCATAAACGGTGCGCTGAATGCCAAGATAGTAGGTCAGAGAGCTGTTAAGATAGCAGAGCTTTCCGGTGTAACTGTTCCTGAAAAAACAAAGATCCTTATCGGTGAAGTTACAAGTGTGGACATTTCTGAGGAATTTGCTCATGAAAAGCTTTCACCTGTACTTGCGATGTACAAGGCAGAGGATTTCTCAGATGCACTCGCCAAGGCTGAACAGCTCATTGCTGACGGCGGTTACGGACATACATCATCTCTTTATATAAATACAGTCACAGAAACAGAAAAAATAGCAGAGTTCTATGAGAGAATGAAGACATGCCGAATTCTTCTGAACACACCTTCTTCACACGGCGGTATCGGAGATCTTTACAACTTCAGACTTGCTCCGTCACTTACACTCGGATGCGGTTCATGGGGCGGAAACTCAGTTTCTGAAAACGTTGGCGTAAAGCACCTTCTCAATATAAAGACGGTTGCTGAAAGGAGAGAGAACATGCTTTGGTTCAGAGCACCTGAAAAGGTATATATCAAGAAGGGCTGTCTTCCGGTCGCTCTTGAAGAACTTAAAAATGTTATGGATAAAAAGAGAGTCTTTATCGTAACAGACTCATTCCTTTTCCAGAACGGATATACAAAAGTTATCACAGACAAACTCGATGAAATGGGAATAGTACATACAACATTCTTTGATGTTGAATCAGATCCTTCACTTGCAAGTGCCAAGGAAGGTGCAAAGGCAATGGCAGATTTCAAACCTGACTGCATAATTGCTGTCGGCGGCGGTTCTGCAATGGATGCCGGAAAGATCATGTGGGTCCTCTACGAACATCCGGAAGCAGACTTCATGGATATGGCAATGCGTTTCATCGATATCAGAAAGAGAGTATACACGTTCCCTAAGATGGGTGAAAAAGCGTACTTTATAGCAGTACCTACATCAGCAGGTACAGGTTCCGAAGTTACTCCTTTTGCAGTTATTACAGATGAAAAGACCGGTGTTAAATATCCTCTTGCAGACTATGAGCTTCTTCCTAAGATGGCTATCGTAGATGCAGACATGATGATGAACGCACCTAAGGGCCTTACAGCGGCATCAGGTATCGATGCAGTTTCACATTCGCTCGAAGCATATGCATCTGTTATGGCAACAGACTATACAGACAGTCTTGCACTCCGTTCACTCAAGATGGTATTTGAAAATCTTCCTGCAGCATATGACAACGGTCCGAACGAACCAAAAGCACGTGAAAAAATGGCAAATGCAGCAACAATGGCAGGTATGGCTTTCGCCAATGCATTCCTCGGTGTATGCCACTCAATGGCACACAAACTCGGTGCTTTCTGGCATATTCCTCACGGTGTTGCAAATGCCCTCATGCTTGAACAGGTAATGAGATTCAACTCATCCGAAGCCCCTGTAAAGATGGGAACATTTTCACAGTACGACCACCCTCACACCCTTGAAAGATACGCAGAGATCGCAGATTACCTCGGCGTAAAAGGCAAAAACGACACAGAAAAGCTTGAAGGTCTCATCCAGAAAGTAAACGACCTCAGAACAAAAATCGGCATCAAGCCTACAATAAAGGATTACGTTCCTGACGAGCAGGCATTCTTAGCCCGCCTCGACGAAATGTCAGAACAGGCCTTCGACGACCAGTGCACCGGTGCCAACCCAAGATACCCACTCATCAGCGAAATCAAACAAATGTACCTCAACGCCTACTACGGCAAAAACGACGAAGTCTGATCCTCAAAGCTAAATCAAAATAAAAACAATTTTTCGAAAAATATACGAGTTTCTGCGAAGATGCCGCGAAGGTGCAGGGCGACCGCAAAGCCCTGCAAACACCTAAGCGCCCCCAAAAAAACAACCCTTTTTTTCAAAAACAAATGAAGGTGTCGCGAAGATGCTGCGAAGGTGCAGGGCGACCGCAAAGCCCTGCAAACACCTAAGCGCCTCCAAAAAACAACCCTTTTTTTCAAAAACAAATGAAGGTGTCGCGAAGATGCTGCGAAGGTGCAGGGCGACCGCAAAGCCCTGCAAACACCTAAGCGCCCCCAAAAAAACAACCCT
>JAZUJY010000232.1:0-1710 GCA_045643005.1 Oscillospiraceae bacterium
CTAGTGTCAAGTGGTCCGGGAACAGACGACTATTTTTTAACTGAGAGATTTAAGAATATGCATATCGATGATATATTCACTGTAGTTTACTGGGACTATCGTGGAATGGGTATTGCCTATGACAAATCAATTGATCCTAAAGAAATAACGGAAGAAGTACTGCTTGAAGATACAAGGGCAGTATGTGAGTATTTAAAAAATAGATTTAATAAAGACAAGATATATATTATGGGCTTTTCAGGAGGAAGTAAAATCGCAATAAAAGCTGCTAAAAAATATCCGGAGCTTTTCTATGCATATATAGGCATGGCGCAGGTTGTTACAGACCTACCGGAAAATGACCAGCTAATGTACGATTTTATGAAATCGGTGTTTGAAGAGCGTGATGATAAAAGAAATCTGAAAAAACTTGAAAAATCAGTTCATTATGAGGATGGAAAGATTTGCTGCGATGACTGGGATGAGTACGTGCTGCTATTACATAAAGCTGGCGGTGGTACAATCTACAATGAATCAGAATTTATTGGCATAGATATTCCAATTATTATGGCTCACTGTTACACAGTTCCCGAGAAAATTGCTTATATAAAAGGCCTTAAGATGTACAGAAATACGACGTTTGAACTTAATGAAAAGAAATTTGATTACAGAGAAAGCTTAAATGAATTTGAAATTCCTGTTTATTTTATAAGCGGTAAATACGATTATAATTGTCCTCAGCCATTAGTGCAGGATTTTTGCAGTAAAATCACAGCGCCTGATAAAAAATTTTATCTGATAGATAATGCTGCTCATAGTCCTTTGTGGGAAAATGCAGAAGAAAGCTTTGAAGTATTTAAGGAGATTAAGGAGAAGATGTATTATGAAGAATAATTATCATCATGGGAATTTGCGTCAGGCGCTTATCGATGCGGGAATAAAAATTATCAATGAAGGTGGTGAAGATAGCCTGTCACTTAGAAAAGTAGCTGCTGCTTGTAATGTATCTCATGCCGCCCCTTATGCACATTTTGCTGACAAAGAGAGTCTTTTAAATACAATAAAAGAAAATGTTACTGAAGCATTTACTGCAGAAATTGAAAAGGCTATACATTCAGATACAGTAACAAACGCTGAGCAGGCAATAATGGCAATGGGAAATTGTTACATACTTTTCTTTCGTAATAATCCAGATTACTTTAATTTCCTATTTCATAAACAAAATATTCAGATTCATACAGACATGAGTCACGAGTATGAGGATGACTATGCTCCGTTTCTGATACTGCGTCGCTTGTTTAAAATGTATTTGTCAGAAAAAAATATAGATATGCCCGAGAAAGAGCAGGAGCTTGAACTGATTAAAACCTGGGCTGTTGTTCAAGGTTTTTCATCAATTGCATGTATGTCAAACGTGCAGATTACTATACCATGGGAAGAATTAGCTATAAAAGGAATAGGTGGAGCATAAATAAAGGATACATAGGTGGGGGATAATATGAGAATAGATGCAGAAAGACTTTACTCTATTTTCTTATTGTTGTGCTCAGAAATGTTTGAGACGGTTTATCCTATCATATGAATAAAAAATGATGCTAATATTAAGCGGTTTTCTAATCTTATCTAAATGACATTGCCTGCCAAGGCTGTGGCGCAGTTTTTATTAAAAAAAGGCAGTGACAAGACTCTACCAAAGAACTATCGTTTAAGTGCGACCAAAAACATAATACT
>JAZUJY010000233.1:0-4586 GCA_045643005.1 Oscillospiraceae bacterium
TTGCAAATTTTGTTAATTGATGAAACGATAAATTCCCCAAAATGAGAAAGTAAAATCTCATCCTTCAATAAAGTTTGCTCAAAATCAACGTTAAATCTCTTAAGTTGATGACATTGCCTCTGCAGGCGGCGGGTTCTATCTGACCAAACAGTCGGAGTACAATCTCCGACTGAGCGGGCACCGATTCTACGAATCGCCTCTGCTTGTTAAAAGCAGAGCTTTGAAGTTATGCATATCTCTTTTTGCTGTACAGTGTTGTTTTTTTTCTGTTTATCTGATATAATAATATAGAATGTTTTCTGATTTTCAAAGGGGATTTTAATCGGACAGAAATTTTCTGTTCACTGAAGTCAGAAATAAAATAACATAAAAATAAAGGTGAAGAACATGAACGGAAATAATTTAAAAACAATCAAAACAACAAAAGTAATAACAATTATCGGAGCCGTATTTACAGCGGCCGGATTGATACTATCTGCAGTCGGAGGAATTCTGCTT
The DNA here is from genome assembly GCA_045643005.1 of Oscillospiraceae bacterium. Taxonomy (GTDB): domain Bacteria; phylum Bacillota; class Clostridia; order Oscillospirales; family Ruminococcaceae; genus HUN007. The sequence continues at coordinate 499 of JAZUJY010000233.1, forward strand.
GCAAATCATATTTCGTTTAACAAAAATAATCCGTCTGTCGAGGCTGTGATAGAGAACATAGAAGATTCAAGCTATTACAGCAACGGAAAAACTCATCATACAAAAAATGTATATATATCTTATGAAGCAGAAGATGGTGAATATTACAGTAAACTCGGATATTATACTACCGGCATGAAAATCGGAGACCGTGTAAAAATACACTACAGTGAAGCAGATCCTCAGGAAATCAAACCTGACAGATATATTGCTGAAATAATCATTTGTCCGATGGGATTATTATATATAGGACTGGGAGCGGGAATGCTTATCAATTCCGCCAAAAAGAAAAAGAGGATCAGGTATCTTCTTGAAAACGGGGTATGCATGTATGCTACTGTAACACAGATAATGACAGATTATCATACCAAGGTCAACGGAGCACATCCGATATATCTTTTGTGTCAGAGTACAGATGCAGTTACGGGGATGACATCGACCTATAAGTCGGAATCAACTTTCACTGATTTGAATCCTTATGTCGGAATGACGGTTAATGTATACTCTGATCCGTCCAATCCGAAAGATGCCTATGTAGATCTTAATTCTTTACTAAATAATCAGATCGGAACATCTAACGAAGAGCTTATAGAGAATAAATACTGATAAATTAAGCAAAACCATATAATTAAGTGGTTTTGCTTTTTTTGTTGATTGATTTGAAAATATGTGACATAATTATACAAATTGTATTTTGATTACTCGGGATCTGTACTGATACAGTTTTGCTGTGCTTGACAAAACAGGAAGATCGCTTTTTTCCGGCGATACAGTATCTGATGATAAAAAATTATGATCTTTGATGGAGTTTTTTTCAGCAGATCTGAATTTTCCGGCAACCCGGTACGGGAACAGTAGAAAAAATGCATAGGATATTTTGAAACAGTACAAATTTGTAAGTATTTATGATATAATGTTTTTAGAGTTGTTCTTTTTATCTCTGATTTTAACAAGCACAGGCTGGAGATATTCTCTGTGTTGCTATAAATTATTAGAAAGGAAGAGTAATATGAACAGAAGGATTTTAGCAGGATTAATCATATGTATAGCTTTTATGTTCGGAGCCGGAGAGTCTGTGGATGATGGCAGGCTTATATCTGATATCGGAACAGTTCAGGCTGCGGAAATAATTGATTCCGGTGAATGTGGAGAATCTGCGTTCTGGTCTGTAGATGACAGCTGGACACTTACTGTTTCAGGAAATGGAAAAATGATTTTTGATATAGCTGAAATTCCATGGTCGGGTTACAGTGCTCTGATAGAAAGAGTGGTTATTGAAGATGGAATAGAAAATATAAACAATTATGCCTTTTATAATTTTAAAAAGCTGTCGGAAGTAAGTCTGCCTGACAGTGTTGAGGATATCGGATATGGTGCATTTGAAAAATGTGTCTCATTAAAAGAAATAGAAATTCCGGAAGAAGTAAAAATAATAAAAGATCACACTTTTAGTTTTTGTAAATGTTTAACATCCGTAAAGCTTCCGGAACATCTGGAAATGATTGGCATGAAATCATTTTATGATTGCAATTCACTAAATAGTATAAAACTTCCTGACAAAATAAGGATAATCGGTTCACAGGCATTTTATTTCTCTGAAAATCTTGAAAACATCGATTTACCGGATTCAATTGAAAATATAGGAAAAGATGCTTTCGGAAGAACAAAATGGCTATCGGAAAGCGTAGATGAAAACAGGATGCTGATCATAAATAACCTCCTCGCTGACGGTTCATTATGTTCAGGAGATGTAGTTATTCCGGAAAATATTGAAGAAATATCGCCATATGCTTTTGCATCTTCGTATTGGATCAAAAGTCTGATCATTCCGGAAACAATAAACAGAATACCATATAATATTCTTGGAGATATTCAGGATGTTATTATTTACGGTAAAAAGGGAAGTGAAGCAGAAAAATATGCAAAAGCTGCTGATCTTTTGTTTTTTGAAGACAGTTTTTTCAATCTGTCAGACATTGGATCTGATGATATTTCAGATGATTTCAAATATCAGGATGACAGATCTGACAGGATCATTGATTCCGGAAGCTGTGGTGAAAATGTTTTCTGGAAAATTGACGGAAACATGACTCTTACTGTTTACGGAAATGGAAAAATGGAAGATTACAATGAAATCTTAATACTAAATGATTACAGTGTCGGGTTCAGTTATTGCGATTCACCTTCTGATGCGCCGTGGTATATGTATCATGAATTTATCAGAAAATTGATTATTGAAGATGGCGTTGAAAATGTTGGAAAAATGTCTTTTTATAATTTCTCATCACTTTCTGAGGCAAATATTTCTGATAGTGTCAAGATTATTAACAATAATGCATTTTTATATTGTTGCTGCCTGCAGTCTGTAAGATTGTCCAAAAATCTTACAGAAATAAATAGAAAAGCATTTGAAAAATGCATTTATTTAAAAAGTATTTCCATTCCGGACGGTGTAAAGAAGCTGGATTATGATGTGTTTAGTAACTGCAAAAAACTAAAAAAAATAGATATTCCTGAAAGCATAACATCTATAGCAATGGGTGTATTTGATAATACAATATGGTTAGATGAAAAAAGAAAAGAATCTCCTCTTGTTATCGTAAACGGAATCCTGATAGACGGAAAAACTTGTTCCGGGGATGTAGTTATTCCGGATGATGTTCATAGTATTGCTCAGTCTGCGTTCTTGGGCAATTACGATATAATCAGTGTAAAAATACCATATACTGTTGAAAATATAGGTATACAGATTTTTTCATCAGATACTGCTGTAATAATATACGGTATAAAAGGCAGTGAAGCAGAAAAATATGCAAAATGGAATAAAATGATATTTGCTGAGTATGAGTTTCTTCGTGGAGATTTTGATAAAGACGGAGTATTGTCATGTTATGATATTAATTGTCTGATAAATCTGATTCTTTCATATGATGATGAAAGAATTGAAAAGTATAAAATAGTATGCGATTTAAATAATGATGATTCAGTGGATATTGCGGATCTGGTGTGTTTAACGAATATACTTATAGGAAAATGAAATAATCTATAACAACACAGAGGATATCCCCCGCATCTGCAGGCGGCGGGTTCTATCTGACCAAACAGTCGGAGTACAATCTCCGACTGAGCGGGAACCGATTCTGCGAATCGCCTCTGCTTGTTAAAAGCAGAGCTTTGAAGTCAAACAAGGTTCTGGGAATTATAGGAATTGCATTTTTTGTGACCGGTCTGATCGAATATGATAATATGGATTTTTTTGTGAAACAGTCAAAGGCTGCAAAGCAGACTGCTGCATATATGTGTTATAAAAATTTTTGAGTTTTTTTGTAGCCTTTTTATTCTTAAAAAAGTATTATTGGTGTATATAGTATTGATATTTTTATACTATATTTAACAGGACTTTACGAGAGGTCATGATACATGATAAAATAATTACGGGCCCGACTGTCATACAGTCCGGATCCGCAATTACAAATCTGTAATTATTTAGAAATTCATTTTTTTGATGATATAATATAATCAATGAATGAATTTAAAATTCATTTAATCAAATTTTCCTTGATCCAATAATTCATTAAACCAATAATATTTTTTTACTTTTTTCGGGAAAAATAAAATGCAAGACAAAAGAAAAGACAGACAAAAAATACATTGAAGGGATGTGTGTAAAAAAATCAGCTTATTATAAATATCAGGTGCAGGTGCATATCTTATGTGATATGCAGCCTGCACCTTTTTTGTATTAATAATATGTAAGTATAGGTGTCGATCAGAATGTGCTTTCAGGATCAGACAAAGAATCGGTAAATTTTAATGTGATCCTGTCTTTTATTTCATTTAAAAAAAGAGACCCGTTTCTGAAAACAGATCTCTTTTTATGTGATCAATAAATAATGTATTGCGGAAATAACAACACAGAGGATATCTCCCGCCTCTGTAGGCGGCGGGTTCTATTCTCTCGTTCAGTAGGAGTTCAATCTCCTACTGAACGAAAGCAATTCTTCGAATTGCCTCTGCTTGTTAAAAGCAGAGCTTTGAACAACACAGAG
>JAZUJY010000234.1:0-4837 GCA_045643005.1 Oscillospiraceae bacterium
CAGTTTATAGGCAAGTCCATTTGCATTTCTGTTCAGTTCTGCATAGGTCAGGCTCTTATCCTCAAATACAACCGCTGTATTGTCTGGTGTCCTCTTTACTTGTTCTTCAAACAATTCAACTACTGTCTTATCTCTTGGATAATCTGTTTCTGTTGCGTTGAAGTCGTTTAGAATAAGCTGAAGTTCTTCTGAAGTTACTAATCTGATCTTTGAAATACTCTTATCATAATTATCAATCATATCAATGATGATATTCTTAAAATGATCATGCATTAGATTAATTGTATCTTCATCATATTTTTCAATTTGATAATCGTAACGTATCTGAAGTTCCTTTCCAATTTCACGAAGATGCATATCAAGACCGTTAGTTTGAGTGCCGCAATGAATCCATTCAGTTTTCACGTCATTATTTCCGTCAAGCTGGTTCAATTGATAATTCATTGAAATATCATATAAGCTTTCGGTATCGTTATAGGTTTCAGCAAGAAGTGTAACAACATCAGAATATACAAAGCTATTGTTTCTCATAGTATCAGATAATGAATCTTCTGTACCTTTGATCAAATCGTTTACAGTCATATTTTCGTTAACATGAAGCATTACAGCTGATGTGTCAACAAACATTCCCATTGTATTGCGTTCTTTTTCACCTATACGGTTATATACGGTTGTTCCTATATAGAATGAATTTTCTCGCATCATTGCATGAACGTAAATACCTAAGGCAGACATGCACACTGCAAAAGGTGAAACATTATTGTCTTTACAGAATTTATTTACCTTTGCCCATATATTTTCAGGTATTCTCTTTGTAATACGTGTTGATGCCATTGTTGTATTCTTCTTTGAAAAAAGATTTGTATGTACGGTACACTCAGCAAGTCGGTTTATCCAGAATTTTTTGGCTCTGTTATATTTCTTTTCGTTGAATGTCAGATTATCAAGATAATCTTCATAAGAATAAATGTGAAAATCAGAACTTTCATTATTTAAGTATATTTTGCATTGTTCAGCAAAAGCTTTTGATATAAGATCCAAAGTCCATGCATCACAAATAATATGATGAATTGTTATATAAATGCCGATTTTTCCTTCTGCTGATATACCATATATTTTATAAAGTTTATCAGTTATAGACGGGACAATTTTAGCATTAATATCTGCCCATTTCTGAAGTTCTTCTATGGATGAAAATTTTTTGAATTCAAACTTTTCCTCTTCAATCGGTACAAATGTCTGATAAAATTCATCATTTTCCTGATATATCATCAATTGAAAAATATCATAGCTGCTCAGCATCCTGTTTATAATTACTGAAAGCTTATCGGCTGAACATTCCACGTTTGCAAGAATAATTGCTGAAACTCCGGCTATAGAACTTTCTCCGAATTTTTCCATTAAAACAATCTGCTGCTGTTCTTTTGTTAATTTATATCGTTTCACATTCTATCCCCCCCTCTTTTTCTGATAAGTAATCCATAATATTCTGTATATTTTTAAGGTCTCTGATTTCCTTTGAAGGAATGGCAATATCAAATTCGTCTTCGATCATTCCAAAAAGCTGTGCTGTTTCGTATGAATTCAAACCTAAGTCATCTTTAAGCAATGATTCTGCCACTATTTTATTCTCATTATTTACGATTATTGTTTCTATTAATTCAATTATTTTTTCTAACATAATTTTAGCTCCTTTTTATTTTCTGAGTGCTTGTTTTTTCAAATGGTGTATCTCGCAACACTATCTTTTCAATAACTTTGTATTCAGGCAGTTCATAATTGAGGCTTTCTATATCTTTGACGATTTTTTGTGAAAAATCCGAATCATTACCGCCGCAGTATACTTCCGCTGTAAGCTTGTTGTCTATAAGTTTTACGATGACCTCCTGTATGTATGGAATTGAGTTCGTTATACGCTGTTCCATTTCTTCCGGAGAAACGTTATTCCCATCGTCGCGAATAATAAGATTTTTTATTCTTCCCGTGATATACACAAATCCATCTTCGTCAATGCATCCTATATCACCTGTTTTGAGCCAGCCGTTCACAAAAATCTTTTTATTCTCAGTTTCATTATTATAATACCCGGCGCATATTGAATCACCGGAGATCCATATTTCATTCTCAACAAACTTTATATTGCTTAACCCGTCTGTCTGACCAACTGATTCTGCTTTATGCCATTTAACGGAATTACAGGTGGCAAAAAGTGATTCTGTAAGTCCGTATGCCTGCATAGCACATATCCCCATTTTTTCGTACTGATATGTGATCTGCGGATCAAGTGCTGCACCAACTGATACAATAAGTTTAAGACTTATATTTTTTTCGCTGTTTCCTGTATTGCGTATATAGTTGCAAAGACCTTTTGCTATCATCGGAACTGTATATATCACAGTTGGATCAAATAAATTAAAGTTCCTTGTTACATATCGTATATCCTCATTCAGGCAAACAGTGTCACCACCGAACAGCGTTATAACAAGAGCAATTATTCCTAACCCGTGACAAAGCGGAACTGCAAGGAATATTTTCTGAAGCTCACCATAAATTTTCGGACGTGAACCGTATGCGGTACTGTAAAGATTCTTGTGGGTAATCATTACCACTTTGTTTTGACCTGTTGTTCCTGATGTATACAAAAACATCGCAACCTTATTCTCGTCATTGCAGAACACAGCCTTTTCCCCATTACATCCGGAAACCTCAGACATATGGTCCTCCTCATCATAACAAATAATTGAAATGCCTGTTGTTTCATGAATCTGCTGTGCTGCTTCATTATATTTTTTTTCATAAAAAACATATTCTGCATCTGCAAGAAAAATCATATTAGAAAGTTCGTTTGCTGAAAGATCTTTATCAAGAGGAATAGCTGTTCCGCCTGCACACATGATACTATATAGTGATACAAGCCAGTCATAATTGTAATCTCCAAGAACTGCTGTCTTTTTCACACTGATTTTTTTATCATTAAGCCATGTAATCGTTTTCTTTATGTCAGCAATAAACGAAGTGTATGTTATTTCCTCTGTTTTACTTTTTTTATAATACTTTACAGCTATGCATCCCTGTTGCTTTTTTTCAAAATTACTGAATAATATTCCAGTGGTTGTTCTGGTTATTTCCATATTTTCATCCCTTTCACTTCATCAATTAAGCTTTCCCGAAATAATCCTTATACTTCTGTTCGGCATCATTGAAACTTATACTGCCGTTAACAGTCAGGTCAATATTCAGATATTTGCCGAATATTCCAGCACGGACAATAATCGCTTCCTGATCCGGATCTATTTCTTTTGCCTCAGTTCTTTCATTTTGTGCAAATTCTTTAATTGAACCTTCATATATTCCACCGTAATTTAATACTATTGAAAATTTACTGCTGATATCAGCATACTGATCTGCAACAAGTTTGTATCCGGTCTGTGATAATTCTTCTCCGCCTTCAATGGTGTTGGTATCACTATCATATATTCCCGGCAGGAAATCCAGAAACAGTCCCATAGTTTTTCTGTTATCTGCATTGCGTCCGTGATAAAGTATCATTACAGGAATTTTTCTTAGTTCACTTATGTCATTTAATAAAACAGCAAATTTTACCATTTCACATAAAGGCGAATTTCTGAACGCATCTGCGTATTCTGCTGAAATTTCAGTATCAGCTGTAAAATTATAATTTCCTTTACCTTTTGACTTCCATACATTTTTCAGCTTATCAGAATATTCATAAAATTTATTTATCAAACTATCGATATGACGCTCATCAGCATTTTGTTTGCTTTTTACATAATCTGAATATGAAACATCAAGCTTATCTGCTGTAATATTGTTCAAATAGAAATCAATTCTTTCTGTCAGGATATTATTGGATATTTCATCCCAGATACAGTGATGTACAAAAAACCATATTTCATAATTATCGTTTCCATTTTTTACAATGTAAAAATATGAAAGGATTGAATTATCTTTGAAAAGACCGATCTTATCTTCATCTTTAACAACAGATTTTCCTATTAGCAATGCGGATTTACGGGTGATATCAGTAATCTTTTCTTCATATGGAATTTCTATCAAATCAATTATATCAGACGAATATACGATCATTTTTCCTGTTTCATGGTTATACGCTGTCCTGAGAACTTCCTGTTCCTTAATTATATTTCGTACTGCTGATATCACATTTTCCTTTGAGGTGCTTTTTTTGATTACTATTCGCTGTTGCATTATATTTATAAATGGTGTATTAAGAAAACCTTTATTTGCACTTAAAGGTGTGTATTCAAATACAATTTCAGCATTCTCAAATTGTTCCTGATAATTACGTATCGAACGGTATATCAGCGTATCTTTAATATCTGACAGTTCAGTTTTTTCTAATCTGTCATATTCAATTTTACTATAATGAACGGCTATTACTTCCGCACATTCACTTCTGTTATTTTCAGCCGTTTTGATAAAATCTCTGATAACAGGATGAATTAATATATCTGCAATTGAAGTATTAATATTCATGTTGCGCAGTTTTGTTACAACCTTCATAGCTTTAATGGAATTTCCTCCAAGCTCAAAAAAGCTATCACATAAGCCGACTTTTTCTATACCAAGAACGTTAGAAATTAATTTGCATATTGCTATTTCAAGCTCTGTAACTGGGGCAAAATATTCTGCTACAGATCTGACATTTATATCCGGCAGTGCTTTCTTATCAAGTTTTCCGTTTTTAGTTACCGGTAATGCATCTATCTGCATCATGTATGCAGGTATCATATATCCGGGCAGGCTTCCGCTGAGGGTATCCCTTATCTCTGATACACTCACCTCAATATCACTTGTG
>JAZUJY010000235.1:0-12347 GCA_045643005.1 Oscillospiraceae bacterium
GGTCCTATGGGTGGCCCGATGGGAGGTCCGATGGGAGGTCCTATGGGTGCCCCAATGGGAGGCCCTATGAGTGGTCCAATGGGAAGTCCTATGGGGGCTCCTGCATCAGGAACTGAGGAAAACAAGTAAGATAACAGGTACCGTATGGTATATATCTGAATATTTTTTTGAACTTAAACAGCAATATTTGAAAACTGCAGTATTAATTTACTGCAGTTTTTTTGTTGACACAGAGTGGAAATGCATGATATAATAATTAAGTATGTACGGCTTTTGAATAATTATTCCGCAGAAATTTATTCAGAAGCTTTAACCACGCCGCTTAATTTTACGGAGAAACGGATGAATCTTAAATGGAAAAGGTAAGAATACAAAAAATAATAGCTGACAGCGGATATTGTTCAAGAAGAAAAGCTGAGGAACTTATCTCAAAAGGTAAGATCAGACTCAACGGACATCCGGTAAAACTCGGAGATAAGGCTTCTCTGACCGATGATATTACTATAATGGGTGAAAAACTTGTCAGGGTAAAGAAGAAAAAGAATATTTATCTGATGCTTAATAAACCGAGAGGATATGTAACAACAGTATCTGATGAAATGGACAGAAAGTGCGTGATGGATCTTCTGTCCGGTGTTTCCGAGCGTGTGTATCCTGTAGGAAGACTTGACAGAAATTCCGAAGGACTTCTTCTTTTTACAAACGACGGAAAATTTGCAAATAATATCATGCATCCAAGCAAGCATATTTCAAAAACCTACAGAGTAACAGTCAGACCGGATATTTCTGATGAGCAGCTGATCACATTGTCTTCAGGAATGGAGATCGACGGCTATAAAACTCAGCCGGCTGTTGTTAATGTTCTTTCCAAGGAAGCAGGAAGAGTTGTCCTTCTTGTGACTATCAAAGAAGGAAGAAACAGACAGGTAAGAAAAATGTGCGAAGGAGTCGGACTTGAGGTAGCAAGACTAAGACGTGTGAGCATAGGACCATTGAAGCTCGGAATGCTTAAACCGGGAGCATACAGAGAGCTTACTGCAGAAGAACTCAGAGCACTTCGAAATGCGATGGGAGAGTAGTATTTATGCTTGAGATAAGAGAATTACAGGATACTGCAAAGTACAGTGAAGTTTTTAAGAAACTTGGAGAGGAAAAGGAATACAGAGTAGTTGAATCTTTCGGTTCCGATCATGAGGTGACCGGATATGCTGTATATTCATGGTCTCCGGAAGCTGTTATTATTCACGAGGCTTGTTTTGGCAGGGATATTTTGCTTGGTGACGGCATTCTTCGTGCGGTATTGTTCAAGGCTTGTCTGAAAGGCATAGAATGCGGAATATGTCTTGCATGCGAAGAAAAAACAAATTTGTTTGATAAAATGAAATATGAAACAACAGAACCGGGTAAAATTTTTCCAATCAGTTCATTTCTTGACGGATGTTCCAGATGTAAAGAAATGAGATGAACTATTGCAAAATGTCTGAAAATATGTTAATATTAATTTGTATACGATAAAATGGGAGAGAATTCTCCTTTTTAATAAATCAGGAAGGAAATATTTATGCAGATGGATAGAAATTTTGACAGTATTGCACGCAAAAGACTTTCATATTTGTTTGATGACGGTATTTATACTGAGACAGGATCTTTTTCCGTTGAAAAAGAGAATCCTGCAAGTGTAATTACTGCATATGGTTATGTCGGCGGTGCTCTTGTTTACGCTTTTTCGCAGGATAAAGAAATCAGCCTCGGCGCTGTAGGTCCGGTTCATGCACAAAAAATAGCAAAGCTTTATTCTCTTGCAGCAAAAACGGGAAGACCGGTAGTAGGCATCCATGATTCAAACGGGGCGTTTGTTGACGGCACTATCGATTCTCTTACTTCTTACAGTGATATGATAGGTGCTGCTTCAGCAGTATCAGGAGTTGTTCCGCAGATATCAGTGATCGCAGGTGTTTGTGCAGGTAGTGCAGCACTTTTTGCATGTTCCGCTGATTTTGTTGTAATGACACATGATGCTGAATTGTTTGTATCACCTTCTTCTCTATATGAAAAGAACGGGGCAGGAAGTGACGCAGCTGCCAAGGCAGGAAATGCATCACTCATCTGTGATGACGATGAAAAGGCAATGGATGCAGTTAAGGAATTGCTCAGACTTATTCCTGAAAATAATCTTACTCCTGTACCTGTTTACGAATACAGTGAAAATGGTTTTCAGGCATCAAATAAATTTGAAGCAGTAATAAGCAACATTACAGACGAAGATTCTGTAACAGAGTTATCAAAGGACTTCGGAACTGCTTCCTATACAGCTCTTGCCACTGTAGGCGGTTCTACAGCAGGTATTATAGCAACAAATAAAACCAATGCAAAGCTTACATCTGATGACTGTTCAAAAATATCACGCTTTATCAGAACATGTGATGCTTTTGGCATTCCGCTTGTTACCATCCTTGATTCAGAAGGATTTGAAAACAATAATTCAGTAAGAAACATGACAATGCTTGCAGGTTCATATGCTGAAGCAACTACAGGAAAAGTTACTATTGTGACCGGAAAGGCTTACGGTCCTGTATTTTCAGCATTTGCAGGAAAGGGTTCTGATGCTGATTTTGTATTTGCATATCCGGATGCAGTGATTTCTGCTATGGATCCGCAGGCTGCAGTTGAATTCCTCTGGCATGACAAGCTCAAGGGCACAGCTGATGCTGCAGCAAAGAGAAAGGAACTTTCTCTTGAATATATTTCAACTTATGCGACTGCTGAAAAAGCAGCTGAAAGAAACGGTGTTGATGAGATCATTTCAGCAGAAGAAACAAGAAACAGAATTATCGGTGTTCTTGATATTCTTTCAGGAAAGAGAGTATCAAATCCTCCGAGAAAGCACAGCAATCTTCCGCTTTAATTAATAAAAACACGAAAAATTATTTGGTCCGCAGCATAAGTATTATTATTTCTGCGGAGAATTGGAGTTTTAATTATGAAAAGATTTAATATTACAGTTAACGGAAAAGCATTTGATGTCGCAGTAGAAGAAATTACAGATCCTAACGCTCCTGTTCAGGCAGCAGCACCTGCAGCACCTGCTGCAGCACCGAAGGCAGCACCTGCAGCAGCTCCTGCACAGGCAGCAGGCGCAGGAACAAAGGTTTCAGCTCCTATGCCGGGAACAATTCTTGATGTTAAGGTAAATACAGGTGATTCAGTAACAAAGGGTCAGGTGTTAATGGTTCTTGAAGCAATGAAAATGGAAAACGATATAGTTGCTCCATGCGACGGAAAAGTTACAAGTGTTGTAGTTAAGAAGGGTGATACTGTAAACGCTTCTGATACACTTGCTACTGTTCAGTAAAATATGAAAGGCGGTTGATTAATTTGGCAAAGAAACTCGGAATTACAGAAACCGTACTTCGTGATGCCCATCAGTCACTGATTGCGACTCGTATGCCGATCGAAGATATGATCCCGATCCTTGAAAAGCTTGACAAGGTCGGATACCATTCAATTGAATGCTGGGGCGGTGCAACATTTGATTCATGTCTCAGATTTTTAAATGAAGATCCATGGGAGAGACTTCGTACTCTTAAAAAGCATATGCCGAACACACCTCTTCAGATGCTTTTCAGAGGACAGAACATGCTCGGATATCGTCATTATGCTGATGATGTTCTTGAATACTTCGTTCAGAAGTCCATTGCAAACGGAATAGATGTTATCAGAATTTTTGATGCATTAAATGATATCAGAAATCTTAATACTGCTATCAATGCTGCAAAAAAAGAAGGTGCCAAGGATACTCAGGTAGCTATGTCATATACTACAGGTGAGATCTTTACAACCGAATATTATGTAAACTATGCAAAAGAAATAGAAAATGCCGGTGCAGATTCAATATGCATCAAGGATATGGCTGCTCTTCTTACTCCTTATAAAGCAAGTGAACTTGTTAAGGCAATAAAAGAAGCTGTAAATATTCCTGTTCAGCTCCATACACACTACACTTCAGGACTCGCTTCGATGTGTATCATGAAAGCTGTTGAGGCAGGTGTGGATGTTGTTGATACAGCAATGTCACCTCTTGCCCTTGGAACATCCCATGCACCGACAGAATCAATAGTTGCTGCATTCCAGGGTACAGAATACGATACAGGACTTGACCTCGTTCTTCTTACCGAGATCAGAGATTATTTCATGAAGCTTCGTAAGAAATATATCGAATCAGGACTCCTTGATCCAAAGATGCTTGCAGTTGATGCAAATGCTCTTATTTATCAGGTTCCGGGCGGAATGCTTTCAAATCTTCTTTCACAGTTAAAGCAGGCAGGAAAGGAAGACCAGCTCACAGAGGTACTCAAGGAAGTTCCGAGAGTAAGAAAAGACGCAGGATATCCGCCGCTTGTTACTCCTTCATCACAGATCGTTGGTACACAGGCTGTATTCAATGTTATCACAGGTGAAAGATACAAGACAGTTACAAAGGAGTTCAAAGGTATCGTAAGAGGCGAATACGGCAGAACACCTGTGCCGATAGATCCTGATTTCAGAAAGAAGATAATTGGCGACGAGGAACCGATAGACTGCCGTCCTGCAGACCTTATCAAGCCTGAACTTGACACGATCCGTGAAGAGTGCGCAGAGTGGGTTGAACAGGAAGAAGACGTATTAAGCTACGCTCAGTTCGGACAGGTTGCAGTTAAATTCTTTGAAAACCGCAGAAACAAGAAATTCGGAATTGACGGAAAGCATGCAGATGCTGCATCAAAGGTTCATCCGGTCTGATTTATCAAGAGGGGGCGAAGAAACATGCCAATCAAAATATCGAAGGAGCTTCCGGCATATAAAACCCTCATCGATGAAAATATATTTGTTATGCCTGATCATATTGCTGAGCATCAGGACATAAGACCTTTGAAAATTGCTGTTTTGAATCTTATGCCGAAAAAAATCGAAACAGAAACTCAGTTGTTGAGACTGCTCAGTAACACGCCGCTGCAGGTCGATGTGGATTTTGTATATGTTGAAACACATGTTTCAAAAAACACATCAATAAGTCACATAAATACATTTTATCAGACCTTTGAAGAGATAAAAGACAAGAGATATGACGGTTTTATTATTACAGGTGCACCGGTAGAACATCTTGATTATGAAGATGTTGATTACTGGGGTGAACTTTGCGAAATAATGGAATGGACCAAAACTCATGTATATTCGACTCTTCACATCTGCTGGGGTGCAATGGCCGGATTGTATTATCATTTCGGCATTCCAAAGTATGATCTGCCGGAAAAAATGTTCGGAGTTTTTAAACATAAGGTCCTGAGAAATCATTCTCAGCTTATGAAAGGCTTTGATGATGACTTCTTTGTTCCTCATTCCAGAAATACTGAGGTTAGACGAGAGGATATTGAAAAAGTCAGTGCACTGAGGGTAACAAGTGAATCAGATGAAGCAGGAGTTTACCTTGTTTCAAATGAAAACAAAAGACAGTATTTTATTTTTGGACATAGTGAGTATGACAGAGATACACTTGCCAATGAATATTTCAGAGATGTAGAAAAAGGGATAGACATTCATGTTCCGTATAATTATTTTCCTGACGATGATCCTGAAAAGGAACCTGTCTGGAGCTGGCGCGGTCATGCAAATCTGATGTATTCGAACTGGCTCAACTATTGTGTATATCAGCGTACTCCATATGATCTTGAAGAACTGGACAGTTGTCCATTTTAAAATATATTATTAATTTCATTAGGGAGGATTATTTATGGAAAATAAGTCAAAAGGAATGGCGATAGTGTCATTGATCCTTGGTATTCTATCATTTATCACATGCGGATGCTGTTGTCCTTTGGGAATTATAGCAATTATACTGGCGCTTATTGTACTGTTAAAGGACAAAGGCGGAAAGGTTATGGCTATAATAAGTCTGATTCTTTCAGCGATCAGTATTCTTATAATTACTATCAGCACAATCAAGTTCATGCCTCTTAAAGACAGCATGATGGACTTCTCAACAAATATGGACCAGTATATTGAAGAATACGAAGAAGATGGAACATATCCTGAATTCGTAGAAGAACTGGCTGATATGGCAAATCTTACCGGCGAAGCTAAAGAGAATTTCATGAAACAGTTTATGGATTCTGCTAAAGAGTCATATGAAAACACTGCTCCGAAAAACTAATCAGCATCTGACAGGCGCAAGTATCGGAAAAAGATTTCTTAAAATATAAAAAAGCGCAAATATTCCAAGAAGTACAAACCAGAACGTTTTGCTTCTTGGAATTATTTTTTTTTCTTTAAAGAAAACAGAAGAAAACAGTTCAGTATATTTCAGCAGTGAAAGGATCAGAATAGCTATAAAAGCAGGATTGTTTCTGATACTTAATAAAATATTTCCATGTAGAAATGAAGTAACACTTCGTGTCATTCCGCAGCCGGGACAATAATAACCTGTGAATAGGTTAAAGAAACATACTAATGGAATGATATCAGCAATTTTCAGATACAGGGCTGACAAAGCAGAAAATATGATTATTGCTGCAGGAGGAAGAAGCAGAACAAATATTTTTCTTTTCATAAACGGGATGATCCTTTCTTATAACAACACAGAGCTTTGAAAAAAATAAGGAAAAAAAAGAATCCGATGATGATCATCGGATGAAAATTACATTGCAATTTTATCGGGTTCGTTTTTCATAACAAGTGAATACTTGTGATAGAACTCATTGAGCTCTCCTCTGTAAACAAGTCTGGCATTCGGGAGGTGTCTGAGATCCTCGGGGGAATACATGCAGAAGGGCTTGGAAAGATTTATTCCTGCTTCTTTGATAATATATGCTACAAACTGAGAACAAACAAATTTGTATTTGCGTTCGATATGAAGTCTGAACGGAATAGACCAGAAGCCGATAATATTATAGGAATATACATCTTTGTATTCTTTAAAATGATTAAGGATACGGTAAAATTTCTGCTTTTGTTCAGCAGAAACAGGGATCTCGTAGATCTCGCACGGAATGTTTGGAAAGCGTCCAAGTGTTCCTTCACCTACTATTTCATGACAAAATCCTGCAGGAAGAGGAAATGGTGTATACTTTCTGCAGAAACTGTACATATCAGATAGTGAAAGATCAGCTGCGATCGAGCTGTGGTTGTATGGCTTTCTTGTAAAAAATTTTATTATTTTTGCTACATTAGTGCCGGTCTGGGATAATGTAATATAAATTGCATCTGTCATGATCGTGTACTCCTGTTTAAATAACAAAAAAAACACTTGAAAATTATTTATAATGATGTTATACTAAAATAGCAATTTGTTTTTTTATTGCTTTATTTTCCGCTTGTAGCTCAGTGGATAGAGCAATACGCTCCGACCGTATGTGTCGCAGGTTCGACTCCTGTCAAGCGGATTTTTAATAAAGGTTCTGCAGAAAATTGTTAATAATAATTGTTTTCTGCAGAACCTTTTTACATTATACTATAAAAAGAAGTAAAAAGTCAACAGTATTATAGAGTAAAAATAAAATGGCAGAAATGTTGGTAATATTTCACATATGTAGAAATTAAAAAAAAGAGTTTGTAAAAATTGCACATACATAAAAAAAGTCAGCAAATTACGTTATTATGTGCCTGACAGTAACAATAAATATTATCAATTAATAAAAATCGTATAAAAGTTACATTTTTAAGACAAAACATACTCAATTATACTTGCAAGAATGCTCATTTCATGGTATAATTAATATAATAATACCAGCAACAAATTTTGCATTATACACTATATTAATTTTTCATCGGGAGGTAAATATATGCTCTGCAAGTACTGTAACACAGAAATTGGGGATAACAGCAGTGTTTGTCCGGGCTGTGGCAAACCTGTGGCGTTAATGAGTGGCCAGTTTGAAAATATAGTCGAAGTAAAAAACGCATTAAAAAGCATTGTTGATGAACATGGTTTAGATTTGTTCAAGGACTCAAAAAGATTTACCGGACTGCTGAATGATTACATGCCTGAATATGAAAAAGAAAGAAGACTGATCAGAAATGTCATTGCAAATGACCTGATT
Organism: Oscillospiraceae bacterium; assembly: GCA_045643005.1. GTDB lineage: Bacteria > Bacillota > Clostridia > Oscillospirales > Ruminococcaceae > HUN007. The sequence continues at coordinate 8,073 of JAZUJY010000235.1, forward strand.
TCACAGATGATGAATGAACCTGATCAGAAGCTTGCAATCGTTAAAGCAAGAGAGTATATGCTCAATGATATGTTTCTTTCTGAAACGGCCGGTGAATTTGTTCTTGATTGTTTCACATATATGCTGGGATGGTCGTTTACTCCTGAAATGCCGGAGTCTGCTGTTCAGCAACATACAGCTCCATCAGGTACACGTACTGTCAAAAATGATTTCAGACCAAAGGTTCAGTCACCGGTTTCTGCCGAAAAGAAAAATGAGCCGCCAAAGGAAATCAAGCAGAAATACTTTAAATCTTTTGATGCATTAAAATATAAGATCCTTCCAAATGTCAAGATCCCGGAAGGATATACGGTTATTTCAAAATTTGTATTTGACAGTTTTGGATTTTTGAGGACCGTAAGGCTTCCGAGCACTGTTATGGTTATTGAAGAATATGCTTTTTCCGAATGTAAAAGACTGAGAAGCATTGAGCTTCCACAAAATTTAAAAAAGATAGAGCGTTCTGCATTCAGTTCATGTTCAGCTCTTGAAAGCGTCAGTATCCCATACGGAATACTGCAGATCGAGGAAGGAACTTTTTCCTTCTGCAGAAGTCTGACAGAGGTCGATATCCCTTCTTCTGTTTCTAATATCGGAAATCAGGCCTTTACAGGATGTGAATCTCTTAATGAACTTTATATTCCTGATTCTGTAAAATTTATTGATGCAAATGCTTTTGCATATTGTTCAAATATTATAATAAGATGTATTGAAAATTCTTATGTGCACAAATTCTGTATGACAAACGGAATTCAGTTTAGTTTTGTAAACAGATAACAGATTAAAATGAAAAGGAATGGTCAGCTATGGTAGAGTTTAAACCGGGACAGATGATCCCAATGGAATACGGCGGTGAATTAAAAGTCATCAAGACTATCGGTCGAGGCGGACAGGGTATTGTTTACCTTGTAGAGTACAACAATCTTAAATACGCATTAAAATGGTATGATATGGACAAAATGCGTGATCCTCAGGCCTTCAGAAAAAATCTTGAGGTCAATATCAAGGACGGACCTCCGAGCGATAAATTCCTTTGGCCTAAGTATCTTACAAAGATGGGCGAGGATGACAGCTTTGGTTATCTGATGGCGTTAAGACCTGACGGATATGACTCATTTGTCGATATTCTTAATATGTATAAGCTTGAAGTAGATCCGGCCACAGGAAAGGCTCGAAGAGTAACTGTTCAGTTTAAGAACCTGTTTGCTCTTGTTACGGCTTCGATCAACATAGTAAATGCATTCAGACAGCTCCACAGAGCCGGTAAAAGCTATCAGGATCTGAATGACGGAGGTTTCTTTATAAATGTTGAAAATGGTGATGTTCTGGTTTGTGACTGCGACAACATTGCGCCGGATGGATACAACTTCGGTATAGGCGGTAAGCCGGGCTACATGGCTCCTGAAATAGTAAGAGGCGTATGCCGTCCTAATGTTCAGACAGACAAGTATTCACTTGCAGTTGTTTTGTTCAAGCTCTTATTCAGAGGAGATCCTCTTGAAGGAGAAAAGGTTGTCAAAACAGTTTGTCTTACTGAAACAGCTGAATTGAAGCATTACGGTAAAGAAGCTGTATTCGTTTTTGATCCGAACAATGATACAAACAGACCTGTTAAAGGAATTCACGACAATGTAATCAAGTTCTGGGGTATTTATCCTAACTACATCAGACAGGCATTTACATTTACATTTACGACAGGTATAGCACAGGCCAACAAGAGAATAATCGAAAACGAATGGCAGAAGCTGTTTGTAAGATTAAGATCGGAGGTTTTGCCATGCTACTGCGGAAAGACAACATTTTCATCAGCATATGATCAGGGAGAGGACGATACCCTTATATGCAAGAGATGTTCAAGAAAATATGCAACACTCAAGTTCAGTAATAAAGATTACAGAACACCAATATATGTTGGAAGAAAATTTTATCAATGCGATGCCGTTCAGGGATCCGATGACTTTAATACAGTAGTCGGAGAAGTCGTTGAAAACAAGATACAGAAAGGTGTTCTCGGCATAAAGAATTTGTCAGAGGACAAAGTATGGAAGGTTTCAATGCCGGACGGAACTCAGCATGAGGTCCCTCCGGGAAAAGGATTCCCGCTTTGGAAAGGCGTTACAGCCGATATTGGCGGAGTTAATATAGAAATATAGAAAGGGGTATTAATTTACCATGGAAGATTTCAGCACAAAGGCCCAGGAACTGATAGATTTAGAGGATGACGATCCGCTTGGTGCGACTGGTGTTTCAAGAAAAAGTCTTGTTATTTTCTTTTTAATAGATACATCCGGAAGTATGAAGGGCACTAAGATGGGCGAATTGAATACTGCGATGGAAGAACTTATGCCGGAAATCAGAAGCATAGGCGAAGCTGATACAGAAATCAAAATTGCAGTACTTACTTTTTCAACAGGATGCGCCTGGATGTATCCGGAGCCGATCTCAGTTGAAGAATTTGAATGGGCAAGACTGGATGCAAAGGGTATCACAGATCTTGGCATGACATTTGAAGAATTGAACAGAAAGCTTTCAAGAAATGAATTTCTTAATTCTCCTTCACTTTCTTTTGCTCCTGTAATCTTTTTAATGACAGACGGTTATCCGACTGATGATTATAAAGCAGGACTCAGAAAGCTTCAGGTAAACAGCTGGTACAGATACGGTCTTAAAGTTGCTCTGGGCATAGGCAAGGAAGCAAACGATGATATGCTTGCTGAATTTACAACTTCACCCGATACTGTTGTTCATGCATATTCCGGCGGACAGCTTGCTTCACTTATTAAAAAGATAGCAGTTACATCATCTCAGATAGGAAGTAAGAGTATGACTCTTGCTGATGATGTTCTGAAGGATCTCAACGAATATGATGTTGCAGATAAGAAACAGGAACAGTTAAAAGAGCAGATCAAGAACATTGTGGATTCAGATGAGTATCCTAAGGATGTTCCGTTTGATTCCGGATGGTAATATTTCGGTATAGCCTGACTTTTTATTAAGAAAAGAGGGAAGCGTCAATGTTTATCGGGTTAAATGAAACCGTTAGAGGTGCCAGTCATGTAGACAGCGGTACCGTATGTCAGGACTATTCAGCTTATAAAACAACAGATGATTATGCAGTTGCTGCTGTTGCTGACGGCCATGGAAGCAAAAAACATTTCAGAAGCGATGTCGGTTCGAAAGCTGCTGTAGAAGTTGGGCTACAGGCAATAGAAGAATTCTGTAAGGATATTAATGAATTTGAAAAAAAATTCAAAGAATCACCGGATTATCTTATTACTAAAATACAAAAATACATTATTAAAAACTGGTATGACAGAGTCAATGAACATTACAGTCAAAACGAAGTCAGAGAAGAGGAACGTTCACAGCTTACTGATGATGAACTGTCAGCAATAAAAATTGAATCAATTTACGGTACTACATTTATTATGGTAGTACTTACAAAAAACCTTTGCTTTGGTATTCAGCTTGGCGACGGCAGCTTGTGTATTATTCAGCAATGTGGTGAATCATATATGCCGATCATTGACGACGAGAGCTGTCCTGCTAATTTGACTGCTTCAATGTGTAATTCGAATGCGATCAAGATGTTTAATTACTTCTATGATTATAATAAACCACTTTCTATGATCGTTTCAACAGATGGTTTGTTCACTTCTTTTTCAAGCCAGGAAAGCTTTGAAGAATACAATTGTCTTTTGACCAGTCAGCTTGATGATGTTGAGCTTCTGAAAACAAGAATAAAGAAAAATTTTGTCAGAAGAACAAATTCAGGAAGTCGTGATGATATTTCCATTGCGATCATTTTTGAAAAGGAAATGTTTGATGAAAACTTTATAAATGTTCAGATGCAGGTCGATATAAATAAAAATAAAGCTGCGATCAGAGAAGCTGAAGAAAAAGCTAAACAGCTGCAGCGCAGAGCGAGAGCAGAGCAGATTCGTTATGAAAAAGCAATGCTTGAAGAAGCTCAAAAGAGAATGCTTGCAGAAAAACAAAAGAGAAAACAGGAAATGGAAAGCTTGATGACTGAAGAAGAAGCTGTGCTCCTTGCAGCTGCAGAGGCAGAAGCAGAAGCTGAGGCTGAGGCTGAAGCAATGTCACAACAGTATGACAATGCTGATGATGATTATGATAGTCAGGTCGATATGGACGAAGCAGAGGCAGAAGCAGCTGAGCTGCTTCATCAGCTTGAAGAGAAGTCCATGAATTTATAACAACACAGAGGATATCCCC
>JAZUJY010000236.1:0-16787 GCA_045643005.1 Oscillospiraceae bacterium
AGGGGGGCGCAGGGCTTTACGGTCGCCCTGCACCTTCGCCGGGATTTTGGATGTTTACTGTGGGCGCTCAGGGGGATCGCAGGGCTTTGCGGTCGCCCTGCACCTTCGCCGGGATTTTGGATGTTTGCTGTGGGTGCTCAGGGGGATCGCAGGGCTTTGCGGTCGCCCTGCACCTTCGCTTTTATAGCGGTGAGGGCTTTTTGGGGGGATGTTATGCCGGTGACGGCGGATTCTATGGGGCAGAAGCCGGTGTTGGTGCGGTTGCGGATGGCGGCTGTTTTTGTGTCGAATGTTACTTTTATGTTGTTGTCTGTCAGGGTTTTAAGGGCGGGGGTGCTTATTACGAAGGCGTGGAGTTCTTTTATTTGTAAGAGAACGTAGAGGAAGGCGGCGCCGTTTCCGACTACTTTGTCGGCAGCTGAAAAATCACTGTAGTCCCTGCCTTCTTCATATAGCTTCAAAAGTGGAGCAACCCCTCTTTCTGTACAGCAGATCGTTTCTTTTCCGTTGTACAGAACGCAAGTGTATCCTCCGTCAGACAGTATCTTCTTTGCTTTCTCCGTATTATTCAAAAAATTTTCTCCTTATGTACAAAGTATATTTTCTGAGCTAAGTCAGATTTTTTTCTCTTCCGTTTTCAATACCGGTAATTATATTATACATCCAATTATTGAATTAATATACAAAGAGATTTATCTTAAAAAAATTTCGTATGAATGAACAAATATTTTTAAACATTTTTCAAAGCTCTGCTTTTAACAAGCAGAGGCAATTCGAAGAATTGCTTTCGTTCAGTCGGAGATTGAACTCCTTCTGAACGAGAGAATAGACCCCGCCGCCTATAGAGGCGGGGGATATCCTCTGTGTTGTTATATGAAGCAAAAGTGTATTTTAAACAAATCTACGAAAATTCGAGATTTCAAAGCATAAATAATTTGATTTAGTATTTGGAAAGCAAAAAGTAAAAAATACTATCCAAATAGATTTTTACTATTTTTAAAGCACTGTCAGGTTTAAAATTCTTCAGGCAAACAAAAATCAAAAACGATGCAGAACCTTTGGTACTGCATCGTCTTTTTATTATCTCGACGCCCATTTTACAAAAAAGTCATTTTGCTGTTTTGTATCCGGAAATTCATCTATATCAGCAGGATCCCAGATATGCGCTGCATCCTTCATTGAAGCTTTCTTCCCCATTTCGAGAAGAATGATCTTGTCTGTATCCCCCATCATTTCAGGCTGTACTGCATTTATCCGTGAACCGCTGCATTTTATACCGAAACCGTCATCAAGAATTTTATCCCTGAAATCCTGATATACCTGCAGATATGCATAACCTGAAGATAAATATTCCCTGCTGTTCAACACAGCTTTTATGCTTATTTTTCCATCCGTATCATCTTCGGTGACCGTCACCTTTCCGGAGATATCCTTACCCGAAGCTTTCTCGCTGAAAACAACTTCAAATTCTTTCATCTCTTCCCCCCCTATATATGTTTGTTTCTGTTTTCATTTTATCACAAATTTGCACTTTTCGTCAAGACAGAAAATAATTATTTTCTTTTGTAGCTTTTTCTGTTCAACAAAAGTATTATTGTCGTACTGATTATCAGGATATTATACAAAAATAAATATTTCTTTCAAATTTGATCAGAGAACCGCGGCTCAGAAATGCATTTGAAAGCATCCTTTTGATCAATACAAGGCAGCATAGAACAATATTTAAACAAAGGAGAATAAATCAATGAAAAAAAGTACAAAAAGAATAGCAGCATATTCAACAGCATTTTTAATGGTGTTAAGTTCAGGAACAGCAGGCATATTTAATAATGAATTAAATTTGTTTTCAAACTGTTCAACTGTCTGCTACGCAGGTCCAACAACCATTTATTCAGGATCTGATTCCGCAGACCAGATCAATTTAAATGACAACAATGTAATTATTTACGTTAAGCTTGACAAAAATACAAAAAAAGCTGAACTTTGCGGAAGCAAAATAACAGGAGAACAAAATGTTACTGTCCCAAATACAATAACCAAAGACGGAATAACTTATTCTGTAAAATCGATCGGCAAAAGTGCATTTGAACATCAGGACAACTTAAAAACATTTAACATTGCACCCCTGAGTGAATCAAGAAGTGAAACAGTGTATCCGAAACTTGACTATATTGGTGAGAAAGCTTTCAGAAAATGCTTAAATCTTTCAATTTCCAATGTAGAAAGCGAAATAATAAAATCTCAGGCTTATGATACGTGTGAAAAACTTGAAACTGTTTCACTTACCAAAACATCTCAGATCTGTGACAGTGCTTTTATCTACTGCAAATCTTTGCGTTATGTAAAATATAACGGCAGATATCTTGACGAAAATGCTTTTAAAAACTGTACGGGACTTGAAATTCTGGATTTATCAGAATCTGAGGTGAGATCGATCAAAGAAGGTGCTTTTAAAGGCTGTTCATCTCTTAAGAATATTGAATTTGGATCATATCTTAAATCGATCGGATATCAATCTTTCTATGGAATAGGTGCCGAAAGTATTTTTCTTCCTGAAAATCTCGAAGGAATAGGAGACGAAGCTTTCAGAGAATGCAAAAATCTCAAAAATGTATTTACTCCAGCGATACTAAAAGAAATAGGAAGGCACTGCTTTTTTGACTGTACATCCATGAAATACTTTGTCTGTGAAAACAATATACTGGATATCGGATACAAGGCGATCGGATATTACAGAAATGAAGCAGGTCAGAGTGTTCAGATGCCGGGATTTGTGATCTGGGGAGATACAAAACAAATTGAGAATCGCAGCCAGATTTTCGGAAAAGATCTCATATATGCCAACAACAGCGGCATCACATACAAACTGAAAAGTGAAGCAGCAAAAGAAGCAATAAATAATCGCACTGAAAACAGTAACGCTCGTTACCATATTTACAATAATCAGTGGTATTTGGGAACACCAACCTATTATCGCGTAAACAGCCCGTTCACATCTATAAGCAACGGAATAGAAAAAGAAAAATATTCAGGTTCATGCTATGGAATGTCAGCCCTGCTGGTTCTTGTTCAAAACGGCTATATCAAAAATGAAGAAATTACAAAAATCTTCCTGAACAAAAGAGAAAATACAAACGTTTCAACTAAGATCCAGTCACTTATAAATACTTTCCAGGGAAGCAGCTCTTCCATGGGATTTTTACCGAGCGTCTGCGATTACTCTACGGATAGAAATTATAACGAAGGTACAAACGTGTTTAATAAACGAATGCTGAAATATATCGAATATATCACTTATGGTGCTGACAGCGGAATACTGTGCTACAATTTTTCGACCAGTAACTACTCCGGCGCTCATGCGGTTGTATGTGACGGAATTGAATTCAAAAAATACTCTGATTCTGCTAAATGGAGAAATGATACTTTAGGAATTCAGCCAAATGCAAGAATACTGATATATGATGTAAATGATATATCAAAATCCGAACCGTACTATATCTATGTCAATACAAATACAGGAAAATGGTTCGCACAAACTACCGATAACATTTCTATAAATTATCAGCAGAAAGATACACGTATTCAGCTTAACTATTCAATTGAAAACATGTTTGACAGATACATTACAGGCATGACATCAAAGGAATTTATAGATAAAGCACTGGATATTTTCACTAACGGCTGAATTTGATCTGAATCCATGCTATAATTAACCTGACCCCGTTATTTTAAATGCATACTGATAAAGTGCAAAAGGCAGGTAAAAAATGACAAGTCAAAAAACTAAAGGCACACATCAGATAAAAAATCAATAGAATAATAACACCGCCGCTGCTTAACGCTCAGGTTTCTGAGTATGTTAAGCAGCGGCGGTGTTTCTGGTTGTGCCGTTTGAAAAGGAATTATTATTATTATTATAGAAAGAGAGATATAAAATATGAGAAACATTTTATCTTTTTCTATTTCAGATTATATCATGCTTTGAAAAAACGCACAAGGTGTTTTGTGGTAAGATGCATTTTTAACGTGGTAAGTTGCATGATTTATTTTTTTGAAAACATTTTATTTGTATTCCTGAATTTTTCCTTCCAGAAAAGCAAGTGACTTTTTATATTTTTCTATCCTCTCCATGTCTTTTTCAGTAGGAGAAGGGATCCTTGAAAGATCCATGTTGTGCCTGAGATCCGCCATTTTGACATTTCTGGCACCCTCGTCCTTTCTTATTTCGGAAAGATACTCCTCATAAACGTAATTTTCAGTCTTTGTCACGAGTCTTATAGAATTTACTATTCTTTCAGTAAAGCCCATCGCTCTGAGATCATCAAATGTGACCGGTGTGTCCTCAACAACATCGTGAAGAAGACCGATTATCTTGTATTCTGTATTTTTCAACGATGCAGCAACGGCTCTCGGATGTTCAATGTACGGATGGCCGCCCTTGTCGACCTGGTCTTTGTGCATTTCTGCAGCTGTTTTGTCTGCAAGCTTTAAAAGTTCATCATATTTCTTTGACATGCTTTTAATATATTCAGGAACCGCATTTTCATCTGTTTCCTCATATTTTCCGGAAAACTCACCGGATCCTGAACGGTATAAAGACATTATCGTACTCGGTACCCATTTGTCCTCACCGAACGAATAGCGATATTCTTCAGATGGTGAAACACTTTTAACTATCTCTCCCATGTTTAAATTATCAGTAAGTCTGTAATATTTCATATCAATTTTCCTCCAAAATCAAGATCCTGTTCCGCTGTACCCTGAAGCCCCGAACATCCAGAACTTCAAAGCTCTGTGTTGTTATAGCTTGCTATAAAAAACGCCGAGACAATAAACGGTGACAGCCATGACAATAACGGCACCTCACCCGGCCTTAAAATAACAAGACTCGGATAATATGCTATAAATGCGATAGGTATCAGAAATGTAAATATAAAACGGAATACAGGACTGAATATCGTTACAGGATATTTTGCATAATCCTTAAACCTTGTTACAATATCAAGAATTTTCAAAATAAATAAGACTTTCTCTTGCTGCAACAGGATCGTTATCCTTTTACAACAGGAAAAAGCCTTACTGTTTCTGATCAATACTTTTTTCATAAATATTATTTGTCAAAATACTATATCAAAAGTATATCACTATATAATAAATATGTCAATGTTTTATCACATTTTTTAAATCATCGTAATCATATCACTGGCATTTAAATAAATATCAGATGATCTGAAAACACTTCTGCTGCCATATGCAGATTTTGGTTTACTGTTTCTCTCAATCTTAAAAATCTCTTTGCAAATCTTTTTCGTATTTTCATTTACAAAAAGATGATCGCCTTCAAAAGCGATATTAATAAAAAATCCACTTGTAAACGAACTCCAGTTTTTCACTGAATCCCATGTTGCATACTTATCTTTCTTTCCTGTCATAGAAATAATATTTGAACTGATGCTCTGCCTGTGAACTGCATACTCAGCCTGAAGATCAGGTGAATTTCCTGCTATAACATAGACGTTTTTGGCAGTTATCCCGAATTTTTTTTCCAGTACCGAAATGGCAGAATATGCAAGAAATCCGCCTTTTCCATATCCGACTACTGAAAATGAACTTCTGTTTGCATACAATTCTTTTCTTATTCTTGATGAAATATAATCAGCAGCTGCTGAAACTGTTTCTTTGGTTTCAAAATTTTCGTATTCTGAAATATCTATCAGAACACATTTTTCATCGTTTGCCTGTAACCGAACCGCAAAATTTCCCACCGGAAAATCTGATTTTCCGAAATGATATAAAACAAAATACATAATATCACTCTTTCTTTCACGAAATGTCAAAAAACGATATGTAATTTATTCGCTGTCAATACCTTTGCTGACAGGTCCGAACGCAATATTTTACCGATAATCTCAAATATTTCATCAAAACAGACAATCCAACTGCGTCTGCAATAAAATATTTGACGTTTTGATTATAACACGAAACAGACCTTCGGTTGTCAAAATTACAAATTTGTAATTTAAATAAAAAATAGCTTACACTATCCATAATATTTTTGCTATAATCATAATACCATACAAAATACAAAAAGGTTACAAAAAAATTAAAAATTACAAAAAAATTTTTTTATACCTCACAGGATACTGATCCGAAATACTTTTTTTGACTATTTTGCTTTGTTTTTTTAGCTGACAGAATTATCATTTTGAAATATTTTATTACAAAATAAGTGATATATCAACTTTTATTCCTTATTTTTTTAGAATACAGGATATAACATCCGCTGTTTTTCAACGGAAAATATTTCTCAGCCGCAATATAAATGACGTTTATTTATTAGAAATATTTTGTTTTGTTAATATTCTTGTCACTAATTATTTATTTTATATGATATAATATAAATGCACGTTGAATTTTTGTGATATAATTACGAAAATGGTAGAATAGATATTCTGCTAATGTCAACAAAGGGGAATCAGATATGAAACATTATTTTAACGTAAAACGATCAGCTGCTGCAGTTTTTGCTTTGATGATCGCTGCCGGCTGCAGACCGTCCGGAAAAAACATAATATCCGCATCTGCTCACTCAAACAAGCATATTATGTCTTCATATGCCGGCAAAGATATGAGCTCTGTCGGAGCAGATGCTGAAAAAGCTTCAAAGGATACAAAAGAAGCTGTTGAAAGCGATGCTTCTGAAAAGATCGAAAAAGCTGAAAATGCTGTTATAATCTCTGAAAACGCAAAAAAAGATGCAGAAAATAAGGCTGCCACAGCGGCCGAAGCAGAAGAAGCTGCTCAAAATGCCCTTGCCTTTGCAGAAACTGCTGAAGCAGCTGCCGAAAAAGCTGCCGGTAAGACAAAAAGTGCTGAAGAAGCTTTGCAAAAGGCTCAGGATGAATTGAATAACGCCATGGATGATTTGGAAAAAGCTGAAAAAGCGGCAGCAGAAGCACAGGAAACTGCCGAAGCAAAAGCTGATGAGGCAAGAGCTGCTGCAGAAGCTGCTGAAAAAGCTGCACTCGCTGCAGCTTGTATCTGCAATCTGACAATAGAAGATGCTCTGGAAAAACTCGATAACATGCAGAAGGCAATTATAGCATCAAAAAATGCATGTGAAGACGCTGAAAAAGCTGCGACAAATTCAGCGGCAGCAAAAAAAGCTGCAAAAGATGCAAATATCAAAGCTGAGAAAAAAGCTGATGAAGTAAAAAAGGCAGAACGGGCTGTAAATGCTGCAAAGGAAGCTGAACAAAAAGCTCAGGATGAAGCTGATAAGGCAAAGGCTGCTGCTAATGAAGCTGTTGAAAATGCAAAAGAAAAAGCTTATGAAGCTAAAATTGCCGGACAGACCGCTAAAGAAGCTGAAGAAAACGCTGACAGAGCTTTGAATGATGCTGTAAATACAGCTAACAAAGATGATGAAGACGCTGAGCAGAACTTTGAAGATGATGAAACAGGTTCTGATACCGTGACAGATATAACAGTTGAACAGAATGCATCTTATGCTGACGCAGTTCAGAACAAAGATGAAAAACATCCTGACGACAAAATCAGTGACGGACTGAAAACTACAGATGATGAAGACCGAACCGTTCAGACGGAACAGAATCCGGATGATGCTGAAAATACCGAAAACATTGAAAACAATGATATTTCTCCTTCTGAAGGCCCAGCAAACAAAGATGATGATGCTCTTTCTTCCGCTCTCGAAGCTGCTGAAAAGGAAGCTGCAGAGCTGAAGGCTGCGCTTGAAGCTGTTCAGTCTGAAAAAACAGAAGCCGACAAAACTGCTGCTGACAAAGTAATTGAAAAAATCAAAGAGATCGGAACCGTCGAATTGACAAACGAATGCGAAAACCTCATCCTTTCTGCAAAAGCAGCTTATGAAATCCTTACAGATGAACAAAAGGCACTTGTTACAAATTACAGCGACCTTACAAATGCAGAACAAACATACAGCACTCTTCCACAGACAGGATTATCCGGAATTCACACCGTCATTTCCGGATTAGCTGCACTTATGGGCATCGCAGGTTTTGAGCTTGTCAGAAAAAGCAGGAATGTTGACGCAGAATAATATGAAAGTTTCAATAGTGAAATTACAGAAGCTTTTTTTGTCAGGCGTACTGAAAATAACGAATATCCGTTTCAGATCGTATTTCTTTGGAGCATGATAAAATGACAAACACCGTCTGCATAATAGAACAGACGGTGTTATTTTATTTCTATTCAAAAATTCAACATTGCTTACAACATTCTCTGAATATCGGGTTCGAATCCCCACAGAATGATGAACTTATTCATCGTGTGCAAATGTATCAGAATCTGCCAGGCTAAAGCTCCATGCCTCAATATGATCTGCAGTAAAGGTTCTGAAATCCTCTGCTGTCATGTGCATTATGATGCCGTCTGATCCCTTTACATTTGCAGGAATGGATATCTGCAGTGTATCGACCAGATACTTATAATACGCTGCAAATGCAGCTTTGTATGCCTTAGTCGCTTCCTTGGCTTTTTTGGCAGCTTCCAGATCACTTTCAGCCTGACTTCTCAGAAATTCGCCATTCACAATATACTTGTCCAAAATTTCAGTTCCGTAAAATTCGATCCTCTCATCATAAAGAGACTTGTACCACTTTTCGCCGTTTGGTGCACCGCCTTCATACAGTGCCGTACCATACTTTAATGAGTCCCCTTCTTTGATCAGCTGTGCGAGAACTTCCGGAAGAGTTCGCTCATCGCACATATCACAATAATATTCATTGAGTGTTTTGCCATCATGAACAAAATCATAATCAATATACGGCCTTGCTATAATTTCAAAGACTTTATCTGAAGGAGCCCTGGTAAGTACATCGGCCATTTCTGTAGGAACATTCTTGTTTCCCCAATCGGTCAGAGTAAGCTTGTCACCTTTACACACATCGTTTTCTTCGTCTTTACCGGTCGGCACATACTGATCATCCTGAACTTTTTTTCCTTCCTGCGATGATTCACCTGATATCCCGGAGATATTGCTTTGGAGACCTATTTTTACAAATGTCTCCTCGGAAAGCTCATCAGCGATGGAAAGATTATTGACAAAACTGTTTATGAATAAAGTCAGTCCGGCGTTATAAGACCTTATGATCTCAGCAAGACCGTTATCATCACCATCAATGAAACGGCGGTAGCTACTTGCACCGTTATCCATTGTGTCACTCCTTTCTGAAAGTATTGCTTTCACCTGTTAGACGCAAAAAATCACGAAAACCTCCCGGTTATTTTATTATTTTTTCAAATAAAAACTTGAATAGATTATACACTATTCCCTGCGAAATATCAAGAACATATCCTGATACAAAAAAATATGTAAAATATTATTGAAAGCAGAAAAACTGCACCGGCATATACATACCGATGCAGTTTTTCATATATTATTATTTATTAACAGGGAGCTAAATTATTTTTTCATCTTTTAAATTTGTATGCAAATACAAGGCCGCCTGCAAGGATCACTGCAGATGCAATCAGAAGGATCACAGCGGTTTTGGTGTTGCTGCCTGACTGGCCTCCCATTTGCGGGAAGTTACCCATCTGAGGTCTTTCACTGCGATCTGATTTTTGATCGGTTTTCTGATCATTTTTCACATCTTTTTTTGCATCGTTATTATCAGATATCTGTACATTTCCCTTATCTGAAGCAGTGCCATCTCCGGAATTATCATCAGATGCAATGTTATCCTGCGGCATGTTGTTCGGGTCAAATCCGCCCTGAGGCATGTTGCCCGGATCAAAGCCTTCAGGCATATTGTTCGGGTCAAATCCACCCTGAGGCATGTTGCCCGGGTCAAATCCTTCAGGCATATTGTTCGGGTCAAATCCACCCTGAGGCATGTTGCCGCCTCTTCCCTTTGATGAATTGCCCTGCTGTGATTTCTGAACATTGCTCAGATTTGTCAAAACCAGACCTCCGGCAATGCCTTGATTCATATTTACAACTTTCTTTACAGATGAACCGTCCTGGTTATCAGACTGGCTCGCTTTTTCACGGCTGTCCCTGCCGCCGAATCCGCCTTTTCCTCCGCCCATGTTCATGGTTCCCATATCGGAAATGTTGATGTCAGATGCATCGATCAATGATGAAGCATCTGCTCTCTGACCTTCTGTGGTTGAAGGAATTGTTCCGTTAAGCTGACCAATGATGCTCTCTGAACGAAGTGAACAGAATTTTGATATGGTTTCAACACCCTTCTGAAATTCCTCGTAGGTGCAGAACTTTGTGGCATCGCGCTTTACATACTCATCGATCATGTCAGCTGTTTTTGCGATAAAGCTTTCGAGATCGATTCGGTTTATAAATTCACTAAAAAGCTCGTGATACTGCTCTGTGTATTCTTCGTTGTCAAATATCCATGAAACCATCGGTCTGTCACTCATATCGCCTGATGAAACAGGTGAATCGATCGGTGAATTGACTGATGATTTTGCATTTCCTCCCTGAAACGATCCGTAAGCAAGATTGTAATCCCACGGGATCATTGACAGCTGTCCGTCCTCTTCATACAGATAGTAGTTATGGATCATCTGTCCTGTGTAGCTGTCGCCGTTTACAAGGAAATTATGAACTACAAAGTATCTGAGAACTTCCTCAACATCAACAGTAGACTCAATATCGCTCTGTTCAAGAAGAGCTTTAAGTGATCTTATCAGTCTCTTTTTGTCTGCTGTATCAGCGGCAGTTTTTGCGTTGTTGAAAATATTCGGATAGCTGTCGATATCATCATCTGTATACTTCAGCTTGACATCGTCACTTCCCATTCCGAAGCCTCCGCCGCCCTTGAAATCAGATTTTTCGTCGCCTCCGAACATTGTTCCGGGATCAAAGCCTTCTGGCATTTCTCCGCCTGAAAAATCAGGCATCTGACCGTCTCCGAACATTTCTGACGGGTCAAAGTCTCCGGGCATTCCGCCGCCGAAATCCTTCATATCGAAATCTCCGCCGAAGCCCGTGCTGTCAGGCTTGTAGAGGTCACCGTACTGATTTCCGTAGTTACGTGTCAGAAAAGATTCTTCAATACTTTCAACTGCAAGATACAAACCCCATTCTTCGCCGTTCACGTATATTTCAGCATAGCTGCAAAGAGGTGTATCCACGCCAAAGCTTTCCATGAGCGTATATGCGAGATAATCCTTCATGTAGGTGTTATCCTGAATGATATTGTTCAGGCAAAGCTTATCAAGTCCATGGTATGTCTTGCCGTCTTCGTACTGATCAAATTCAATTTTAAAGCTGTATCTGCTGCTGTTCATGCTCTTTACAGAACTCAGAGAAGTATTTCCCTTTGCTCTGATACCAACATTTTTCACAGATTCACCGTCTATCACAACACTGCAGGCAGAATACTGCTCTGATGTACATGTTTCCAGAAAACCATCCCAGTCATCTATCACGATATCGATTCGATGCACCTTTGAATTATCAAACAGACGGTTTTCATAACCGAGTGCATGAACAGATGATCCGACGCCGAGTGCTTCACAGTTGCAGAACAAAAATCCTATCAGCAGCGTGAAAACGGTAATAATGATACAAATTCGGTCTATATTTTTATGTGCTGACATTCTCTCACCTTATCCCATATAATCTCCGTTGTAGCTGACAAGCACTGCACTGCTTACACCCTGTATCTCACAGAGTGCATTTACAAAATCAGTGTTGTCGTCTTTAAGACGAATTTCAAGATTGAGCTCTACAGAACCCTTCTGTGCGGTTTTGCTCTTTACAACACAGCGCTCTGCAAATTTATCAAGAAAAGCCTTTGCATTTTTTTCACTTTCGTGTCCGTCGCAGCGGATGACAACAATATATGGATTTTTATGTGATTTTCTGTTTACAAACACAAGAAGGATCACGCCGATGATCACACTTCCTACAAGTGCAAGCGGGATCATACCTGCTGCAAGAACGATACCGACTGCTATCGACCAGAACAGAAAGGCAATGTCAAGCGGTTCCTTGATCGCAGTACGGAATCGCACGATAGACAGTGCACCAACCATACCAAGTGACAAAACAACGTTGCTGGTAACTGCAAGAATAACCACTGTAGTGATCATTGTCAGTGCAACGAGTGTCGTTCCGAAGCTTGAGGAATACATAACGCCTGAGTAGGTCTTTTTGTAAACAAGGAAAATAAACATTCCCAGACCGAAAGCAAGAACAAGTGCTATGAACATGTCAAGAAGGCTGACACTTGTGACGTTGTCAATATAATTTGATTTGAAGATATCGCTAAAATTCATGATAGAAACTCCTTTTTTTAACCGTAAATTCGACAGGCAGCATATTTTGAAAAAGATCCCTCGCGCCTGTCAGCAAGAGAAACAGCATCTCTGATGATATCCGGAAGGAAAGCATCCCACTTTACCTCCAGAATTATTGCATCAGAAACAGGAACTGTCACACAGTCAGGATTCAGAAAATCCGTGCATTTCATTCCGCTTCTGACGTTGTAGTCGATAGTCACGCGGACATTTCCTGCAGGAAAAACAAACGGCTCTCTGGTATAATCGACGATGGTTTTCGGCGCCAGTCCCTGAGTTTTCATTTTCGTGTAAAGTTCCCTTACGACCGGGAACTCAGAATCCGGCATCCAGTCAATATTACCATCGACTATTGCCTGAGCCTGTTCCTTTGTCAGAGAAGCACTTTCCTTGCTTCCAAGGTTGTCGAACTTGCTTTTCTTTTCCAGATGAATAACTGACAGATCTCCGTTATAGTAACGGATACGGAATTTTTCACGCCTGCTCATACCATTGATCTTCTCTCTCAAAGCCTTGTCTGCAAGATTATCAAAATACAGACTTCTGATAAGATATTTTCCGTCTTTTGCATGCTTGTCAGAATATGCTGCCGCACGCAGTCTCTGCCTGATGGTAAGCATGTCGGAATAACTTATCTCAAACTTCATCTCATGTCGCAGATTCATTTTTCTCACCTCTTTCTTACAACATCAGTATACAAAATTTTACTGAACTGACGCTGAAAAGAAAAGCGGCCAATATGAAAGTTATGTGACAGAACAACGACAAATAATACACTCTCCATATGTTTTGACCGATCCACGTACGCTGTTTTTCAGCTTGAATTCAGCAAAATGGTGTAGTATAATAGCAGTAACAGAAAGGAGCCAGTAACGTATGAAAATACTTATAATAGAAGATGAAAAAACTCTTGCCGAGTCCGTCAGAATGCTGCTTGCATCAAAAGGCTTTGAAACAGATGCGGTCTACGACGGTGAAAGCGGTGAACAATATGCGATGCTCAACATCTACGATCTGATAATTCTCGATGTCATGCTTCCAAAACAAAACGGTTTTCAGGTAGCAGGACACCTCAGAGAAAAACACAACAGCACACCCGTCCTGATGCTTACCGCAAAATCCGACGTTGAGGATAAGGTTAAGGGATTAAATTCAGGAGCGGACTACTATCTTACAAAACCCTTTGATTCAAGAGAGCTTCTCGCCTGCGTAAATGCTCTGCTCAGACGTCAGGGAACTCAGGTAAATGAGCTTGTTTACGGAAATACCAAGCTTGACCTTGATTCGGCTCTTCTTGTCTGCGGAGATGAAAATGTCAGACTTTCCGCAAAGGAATTTGACATAATGCGAATTCTTATGGTTTCAGGAAAAAATCACGTTTCAAAGGAAATGCTTCTTACAAAGGTTTGGGGATACGATTCGAATGCTGTCGAAAATCACGTAGAGGTTTATGTGGGATTTTTAAGAAAAAAGCTTACGTCCATAGGCTCTGACATACGCATTGAAGCAGTGCGCAAACTCGGCTATCATTTGGAGTGTGATGCGTAATGCTGAAAAAAATGCGAATCAAATTCGTCATTGTCGTCATGGCGATAGTCACTGTTTTATTTGGTGCTATTTTCTACAGCATCATTCATTTTACAAAAGAAAATCTCGAACGCGAAAGCATAGAGATGATGCGAATGGCGGCCTTTTCCCCGCCATCCTCAGTACCTTCCAAACCAAACGAAAGACATCCTGACAAAAAGCCTCACAATACCAGAAATCAGTTTTTCAGAATTGAACAGGATAATGAAAACGGTATCTCAACATTCGGCAGTGATTATTATGATCTGTCTGATGAAAAGTGCATTGAAAGTCTGATCGATATCGTAAACTCCAATACCAAAGAAACCGGAATCATCAGCGAAGCAAATCTTCGATATATGAAAAACATAACGCCTCGAGGCATAAGTATCACATTTGCTGATATTACAAGTGAAAAAATGATGATAAACAAGCTGATACGAAATTCTGTTTTTATAGGTTCAGCTGCGTATCTTGTATTCTTCGGCATAACACTGCTGCTTGCAAAATGGGTCACAAAGCCGGTTGAAAATGCCTGGAACGAGCAGAAGCAGTTCGTAGCCGATGCCTCCCATGAATTAAAAACACCGCTGACCGTTATCATGACAAATGCCGAAATGCTGACAGGCAGCGAATATTCGGAAAAAGACAAAAGCGAATTTACAAAAAACATTCTCTCCATGTCACACCGAATGAGAGGTCTTGTGGAAAATCTGCTTGAGCTTGCAAGAATGGATATCAAATCTGCCGTAAGATCGGTTGAAAAGCTCAATTTCAGCAAGCTGGTGCTTTCCTGCACACTTCCGTTTGAACCACTGTTTTATGAAAAAGATATGGAACTTGATGTAAATGTCGAAAAAGAACTGTTTCTGGAAGGAGATAAAGATTCCTTAAAGCAGGTCGTCGACATCCTTCTTGACAACGCACTGAAATATTCGAACAAATCTGTAAATATCAGCTTAAAAAATCAGGGAAATCATATTGTTTTATCCGTCTCCGGCAACGGAAACGCTCTTTCAAAGGAAGAATGCAAAAATATTTTCAAAAGGTTTTACCGTGCGGACGATTCACGAAACGACAGCAGCAGCTACGGTCTCGGACTGTCCATCGCTGAAGGTATCGTAAACAGTCACAACGGAAAGATATGGGCTGAAAGTGAAAACGGAAAAAACACCTTTTATGTTATGCTGTAAAAAAATATACTTTAAACGGCTGTCTTTGTCTGTTCAGACAAAGGACGGTCGTTTTTTTATGTCTTATTGCTTTATTTGCTCTTTTTTCAAAGAAAAAATTCTTTCAGAGTGTTAGTTTAACCATGTATGAAGGCCATAAATGTTTTCATACAAGCCATTTTTAGCCATTGACAAATACGTATATTATACGTATAATATAAAACGGAGGAGGCAAAGTTGATGAAATATGTATATCATGGAGCTGTAAAGCATGATGAAAACGGGTATCATCTTCGTGTTCCGGAAATACTTACCACTTTTGACGGAAACGATCTCTTTGCGACTATCAACAAAGCAAGATCTTACCTGTTGAAACAACTGTTCGAAGCCGGTGAGCACAATAACTCCTGTCTCCCTGATCCAAAGGTGATCGAAGACCTTCACCCGGATCTTATGGATGGAGAAACTGAAGCACTCATTGACTGCGATCTTGACAGTTTCAAAAGAGAATTCACCACTCGCTGTGTAAAAAAGAACTGTACACTCCCGGCGTGGCTTTCGCTTGCCGCTGAAAAAGCAGGGGTAAATTTTTCAGCTGTTCTTCAGGATGCTCTTATTGACAAGCTGCATCTCGAAAACGAATTTTCTGAAAAACTGCACAAGCTGATCAACGATCAGTACTCTTAAACTATGGATTAAAAAGGAGGATTTTATTTTTATGGAGAATCAAAACATTAGTGAGATCTCTAAGGACAAACGGTCGCTTGCGGCATACAGACTTATCTGTGAGTGTGAAAAAACAGCACAGAAACTGGGAATCACACCGGAAAAGGCGTATGAAATATATCTGAAAAAAGCAAACCGCATTCAGGTTTCAAAGCAGGGCGACCCGGGATGGCATAAAAAGCTGCCGGAATACTACATTGTCGAAGGGCATGCAAACTCTCTGGAAAAAATGTTTTACTATGCTGAAAAAGGTATCAGTCAGGTCGAAATATTACAGCCTGATGAGTACAAGTACCTTATGAAAAAAGAATCACTAATGCTTAAAAGGAGATATATGGGGTTAAGAGCAAATATGATATAAATAAAAAAAGAGAACATCCTCTCATATCAGTATGAGAAGACGTTCTCTTTTTTATTTATTCTCTGCATCCAAATCCAATTCAGTCATCAAAAACAACTTTAATACAGAATGATCATATATATGTCAATATGTCCATCTGTAATAATTCATTATCTCGCTTCCCGATGACGCAGTTCTGGTGTTTGGATTATTATAATATTCTATTTTTCCGCAGCTTCTGCATTTTACAGCAATTCCTGAAGGCGGAAGATTTTCAAATATTTTCATATATGACCAGGTCCAGCCTGCAAATTCAACTGATTTCATATGGCACTTGCAATTATCGCTGCAAGCTTTAACATTATCTTTGCTTTTTGTTGAAAAGATTCTGCCAAAAGCTGAGCAAAGTCCTGAAATATTAAATTCCCTATCAACTGATTCATTTTTTTCAATAATTTTTTTCATCTCTATAACCCCTTTTTTTAAAATTCAACATTTATATGTTGTTCAAAGCTTTGTGTTGTTCAAAGCTCTGTGTTGTTCAAAGCTCTGCTTTTAACAAGCAGAGGCAATTCGAAGAATTGCTTTCGTTCAGTAGGAGATTGAACTCCTACTGAACGAGAGAATAGAACCCGCCGCCTACAGAGGCGGGAGATATCCTCTGTGTTGTT
>JAZUJY010000237.1:0-9930 GCA_045643005.1 Oscillospiraceae bacterium
AGGTTAAAACCAGGGAGGGATTACCATTTTACCGTCAATACTTATATCTGAATATATTATTCCATCCCGTGATGACATATCTGAACTTAAAACAGCTATTAAGGAAGATAATGCCGTAAGCTATATAAATAAAACTGTTAGAGCATGGTTTCCGGAATTCTCTGATGACTGTACAACTGAATCCGGAAAAATTTCGTTATCAAAAATATTGCCAAAGCATGTATTCTTCCGGTTTCTTATTGCTGCAGTAAATATATGATTTATTGAGTAATACTAAAATTAATTTTTCCGATATTTGTATAACATAGTGTAAAATTTTAATCAAGTAAATCTTTGTATGCATCAGGATCAAAAATAATAAAAGGGCACCTTTAAACTAAAAGGTGCCCGGAATAGTATTAAAAATTAATTATTTAAACAATGATAAATTTATTTGAAAAAAATTTAATTACTTGTCTGAAATGCTGAACATTATTTCTTTTCTTACAAAGAGCTGGTCTGCAATTTCGGTCGGCAGTCCGTTATAGTTGCCATAGAAATCGCTCAGGTCATCGTTCCAGAACTGAATAACTACTTTCTTAAAAATGCAATAAGGTTTTATATTCGGATTTCCGCCCATAGAAAAATCTTTGGTTTCAATTCTGTCAAAAATAGAATTTCCTGTAAAAGCTATTCTGAAAATATCAGCTTCAGGTTTGTCCATAGCCGGAACATCCTGCTGTTCTGCTCCGCAAACAAAGCATTCAACTGTAATATTGCCCATAGGAATTTTAGCCGGCATTATTGCTTTTATAGCCTGAGCTTTTTCGTTGTTGGAAACTATTATTACCAGTTTGTATGTTGCATTGTTGGAACTGATGAGATCTTTTACTTCAACTTCCTTGTCGCCTTCAAACATAGCCTTTACTAATCTCTGAATTGTGTACCACGGAGGTGATAACTGCATTGTATTTATACTCATAATAACGCTCCTTTACCTATTAATATTTTATTTCTGTTTTCTTATAAAAGTGTTTTTCCTTTTTACTATTTGAATTCAATATAGTTTTATTATATGCTGTAAGTTCAAGCTTGTTTCTTACAACTATATATTAATACTATTTTGAATTATAGTCAATAACTTTGCATTCTTCGCCCGATTTGTGCATTAAACGACATCAAAGCATGTAAAACATGTCTTTTCAGGCTGAATTTTTGGGTGGACTCTAAACTAAATGTGTAGATTAATGATTTGACTTTTTGGATTTGTTTTGTTATAATATTAAATAAATTTGGAAACTGCTCACAGATATTGATAAAAAAGTATAGGTCTGCGCATTTTCTGATCTTTGTTTTATTAAAAATATTATGGAAAAAGGGGTACAAAAAATGAAAAAATCTGCTAATTTAAAAGTTATTCTTGCTTTAACCGCCGCAGCAGCAGCTTTTTCACTGACAGGATGTAATGAGGGCGATGATATCAGCATAAGTTCAAAGAGCGAAACAACAACTGCCGCTGTTACTGAAACAGAAGCAATAACTGAAACAGTTACCGAAGCTACTACTGAAGAAACCGAAGCAACATCAGATACAACCGAAAAGGCTGACGCTTCATCTTCTGACGTTCAGGACGATGAAGAATACAAAAAAGAATTACTAGATATGTTCACTGAAAACGTTGAGGATTATGACATGGCATTTTCAATGTCAAATGATTTCGGTATACAATTCGATGCCGAAGCCGGCGATGTTATCTGGATGGATTTACAGACAAACGAAATACTCAAATCCGGCGGAAATGAATTAAAGAACAGCAATGATCTTGATTATTCCGCTCATCCGGCTGCATTTTTCGGATTTGCTTTAAGTGACAGCCGTTTTTCAAACCTTGACGAATATAACGATTATCTTAAAACAGTGTTTACCTCTAAGTTTTTAGACGTTAATGACTGCGGCAGACACAGATTTGTTGAATACGAAGGAAAATACTATATCACTGAATTAAATAAGGGTCTGCTTTTTGAAAACTGGTTTGCAGATGAAGCTGAAATAACTGAATTTGAAAAGGATAAATCCTTTACAGTGTTAGTACCGGGAATAAAATTTGATAATCCTGAAGATGATCTTTATGGTACATTAAAATTTGTAAAGGAAGCTGACGGCTGGAAGATTGATGATATTCAGTACAATAACTTAACAAATTCAAGATTTAATTAATGAAGGCAGATACCTGTCACTACACAATTTATATGTCAAAAAAACCTCTTTGTTATTTGCAAAGAGGTTTTTTTAATGAAAAATGTCTTTCTGCTTTAAGTAAGTGACAAGTAATTCCCGGACTTATTATTCTTTTATGATGAGCAGAAAAACAAATAAAATAACCAAATAAAACTATTGACATGCACAATAGTACGTGCTATACTGTATATAAACAAACATATACAGTATAACATAGGGGAATCATATATGAAAATAATAATAAAAAATAAATCTGAGCTGCCTATCTATGAACAGATAAAACAGCAGATCAAAACACAGATACTGGATGGTTCAATAACAGAGGATGAACAGCTTCCATCTATAAGACAGCTTGCACGCGATCTTAGGATAAGTGTTATTACTACAACAAGAGTTTATAATGATCTTTCAGACGAGGGCTTTATCATATCGGTTGCAGGAAAGGGCTATTTCGTTGCTCCGAGAAACAACGAGCTTTTGCATGAGCGAATGCTCTGTGAAATGGAGGAGGGCTTTGAAAAGGCTGTTGTGAACGGACGAAATGCAGGACTGACAGATGAGGAAATAATAGATGCACTGAAAAAATTTTTGGAGGGATAAATATGGAAAATATTATGGAGATCAGCAATTTATGCAAGTCGTATGGGGAATTCGCCCTGAAGGATGTGAGCTTTTCTCTAAAAAAGGGCTTTATCATGGGCTTTGTCGGAGAAAACGGTTCAGGAAAGACAACGACGATCCGCTCTATCTTAAACATGGCAAGGATAGACAGCGGAAAAATAACTGTGTTCGGAATGGACAGTGTCAGTGATACTGTCAGCATCAGGCAGAAGCTCGGAGTTGTGTTTGACAGCTTGTATCTGGCTACCCATCTTAATGTAAAACAGATCGAAAAGCAGCTGAAGCCTTTTTACAGTGAATGGAGCACTGAGGAATATTTCAGAAGGATCAAAGAGTTTGGTCTGCCTGAGGACAAAAAAGTTGGAGTGTTTTCAAAGGGAATGAAGATGAAGCTGATGATAGCCATAGCTCTTTCTCATAACGCAGAGCTTATCATTCTCGATGAGCCGACAAGCGGACTGGATCCTGTTGCACGTGATGAGCTGCTTGATATTCTGTCCGAATATATTGAAGATGAAAACAGAGGAATTTTGTTTTCAACACATATCACAGCAGACGTGGAAAGAATAGCAGATTATGTTACCATACTTCATTCAGGAAAAGTCTGGTTTTCAGGTGAAAAAGATGAGCTTTCGGAAAAGTATGCTGTTATCAAAGGTTCAGAGAAAGATCTCACAGAAGAAATAAAGAAAAAACTTATCGGATTTCATGCTTACAGAAACGGATTTGAAGCACTTATCCAGACTGATGATCTGGCCGGAATACCTGAAGCACTTGAATATGAAAAGGCAAGTATTGATGAGATACTTGTATATATAGCAAAGGAGGATAAAAATGAAAGAACTGCTTAAAATAGTTCATTTTGATTATTTGACAGCAAAACCGCTCACATTAAGCAAGTATATCACAGCGGCAGTGATTGCATATGTATTGAGTGTGGTTGTTTCGCCTATTGCAGCAGGATATCTGATTTTTATCGGTATGTTTATGATAAATGCTCTGTCCGGGGTCGGAGAAAAAAGTGAATTTAATAAGCTGTACGGTATTCTTCCTGTAAAACGCAAAAACATTACAAGGGCAAGATTTCTGTATATTTTTCTGGTTATGTTTATTTCAGAATTAACAGAGCTTTTAATGGCTGCGTCTTCATTTGCAATAAAATTTTATCGTTTCCTGCCGGATAAAAGTACTCTTGCGGTGAGCATCGGACGAAAAAGTATTGAGGAAGGAAAACTTTCAGCTTATGCATTTCTTATCCTGGGATTTGCTGCTTTCTGTATTATGTTTTCATATATGGAGATGATGAGTTCGTTCTTCGGCAGGGAAAATGAATTTAAGATCATCATAGTAACACTCGGAGTGCTGACAGTACTCATTCTGATAGTAAATGCGATTATAAACAGTATGGATAATGTTGTAATAAAAATACCTTCACTGCCCAAAACAGCAACCGGAAGAATTATTGCCGTTTTAGCTGTTAATATAGCTGTGTTTTGTATAAACGTTCTGTTTGGTGAATTAACAGCAAATAAAGTGTCAAAAAGAGAATTGTAAGAGGGTGAAAAAATGAATAAAGCAAACATAAGTATGATAAAGAATCTGATCAAAACAGATCTGATAACGGCAGGCGGCGGAAAAAACAATCAGATATTTTTAGTTTCTTTCTTGTTTTTGTTTTTTGGCCTGGGCGGAGGCTTTTTTTGTTCACCTCTTTTTGGGGCAGTATTTCCACTTCTGACCGGAGCTTTTTTAATACCTACGCTTTTTAATAATGAGATTATTAATCACAGCGAAAAAATGTATTTCGTTCTTCCCGTATCACGACGTGATCTGGTAAATGAAAGGTTTATTTTTTCGATAGGTTTATTTGTTCTGACAAATCTGTTGTTCTATCCGGTCATGCTTCTTTCAATGAAGCTTGAATTATATCTCATAGTTTCAGACATCGATCTTCTTAACATGCTCAAAAAAATAACAGGTGCCGGATCAAAGCTTGAAGTATTAAATTTCAGCTATTTATTATGTTCCTTTTTGGGAGTGTTATTCATGTCAGGACAGCTTAGAAAATATTTCATGGACAGTGAGTCTGTATATGCTTCACTGAAAATTAAAACGAAAAACGGTATTCGAAAGACAGTACTGCTTTTTGCCGCTTTTTTCGCAGCAATTCTGATATATCTCGATATCCTGCCTCTGTCAGGAGCAGTTTTGGTTTTGCTGGAACTGGTTATTCTGCTTTCAAAGAGTAATATGATCGGAGTAATTCTGTTTATCATCGCCTGTATGAAGGTATTATATAGTTACGTCTGTACGGTTATAGAATATGAAGACAGAGAACTGTAAGGGGGAGAGAATACATGAAAAAGACCATAAAAAAAACAGCTTCTGTTCTTTGTGCCGGAATAATTTTCTTTACGTCAGTAACAAATGTTTTTGCTAAGGATAATAAAGCAGAAGACGATATCATACTTCCGTCAGGGATAACGCTTACCCAGTATAATGAGGAAATGAAAAAGCTGTCTGATACCGGTAAATATTCTTCTGCATTAGTCGGACTTTTTAAGGGAGAAGATGTGCTGTATACAGGATATTTCGGCAGCAGCAATGAAGAAGAAAATATACAGGCTGACGAAAATTCCGTATATGAGTGGGGAAGCATCTCCAAGACTTTGATATGGGTCAGTGCCATGCAGCTGTGGGAACAGGGAAAGCTTGATCTTGAAAAGGATGTAAGGGATTATCTGCCTGATGGATTTTTTCAGCATCTTTCCTATGATGATCCGATAACAATGATGAATCTGATGAATCACAACGCAGGATTTCAGGAAACAAGTAAAACAATTGTAAAAAAGAACAAGGAAAGTATAAAAAGTCTGAAGGAAGAACTTAAGGCGATAGAACCCGCACAGCCATACCGTCCGGGAGAGGTGACTGCATATTCAAACTATGGTGCGGCTGTTGCAGGATATGTTATCGAATGTGTGTCGGGTGAGGATTACTGCAGTTATGTCAGAAAGCATATTTTTGAACCTCTCGGAATGAAACACACATCACTGAATCCGACTCACAGCGATAACGAATTTGTATATAACAGAAGACCTCAGATGCACAGCTACATGAGTATACTGGGGATAAAATCCAATCTTGGCAGCGCACTTGAGTATATTCCGTGTTATCCTGCAGGAGCAGCAACAGGAACTCTTGCAGATATGATTACTTACGGACAGGCTCTTGTAAACAGTGAAGCTCCGCTGTTTAATGATCCGAAAACACAGGATAAAATGTTTGAGGGAACAGATTTTTACGGGAAATCCGATATTCCGATATGTGCACACGGTTTCTGGTGTACAGAGTATTCGATCACAGCTTACGGCCATTCCGGTTCAACAGAATTCGGACAGGCTGACCTCGAGTTTGACCGTGATACGGGCTTTGGAACTGCGGTTATGATAAACGAAACCGGAGAGAACTGTTTTATTGGTAAGGTATCGTTACTTGCCTTTGGTGCTCCTGATGAAAATAAATATGAAAAGAGCAGTGAAGTGAAAAAGATGGATGGATTCTATATCCCTGCACGCTCAAACACAGTCGGAATGTTTAAGTATATTTCGTTTCTTTCTGCAGTGTCCGGCAGGGAAATCGGTGAGGCTCAGTCTGTCGGTGACGGAGTATACAGGTCAGAATTGGGACTGTCCGGAGAAAAACAGTATTCCGATGGCAGAACCGGTCTGCAGGTACAGTCTGCTGATATGATAAAGGATACTCTTTATATTCCGAAGCTTGTTTTGTTTTCGTTATATATATTGATGGCTTTTGCAGGAATTTTTCAGCTTCTTGTCAGAAGACTTATGAAAAAACACGGCAGATTTGCAGATTACAAGGGAAGCAAAGCAGTATTTTTCGGAATTCTGTCATGGATCGTATCAGTTTTGATGATGTTTACGGTATATTTGATATATTCGGTAAACATGGGTGGAGTGCCGTTTGCTGAAAGCGCAGTCATCGGAATTATCCAGATCGTATGCATGGCAGCCGGTGCGTGTTCAGCTGTTATATGTCTTGCAGAATTAATAAAACAAAAAACGAACCGCAGAAAATACGCCTTGTGTACCACAGGTTCAGTTATCATGCTCACGGCATCAGTATGCTTTGAACTGTATCGCTTCTGGGGCATATGATATTTTCAGATCGCTGATATTAAAACAGACGAATGCAGTGCTGATTATGGTACGGTTTAACATGAAATATATCTTTCCGATGCCGGAAAAACAGCTCCGGAAAAATTGAAGACTGTAATAAGAAATCCTGTAAAGAGCAGTAAACATGACCTGTGATGTCATTATTGTGTCAGTGAAAAAAATGAGCCTGCAAAAGTATATAATTTCTTTTGCAGGCTGTTTTGATGATATTAATCATACTTGTATTCATAAACAGTATAAAGCACTCGGGTACCGTTTGACTTTATCATGGTTGCTTTTATCTTGTTGCCGAATTCATCATACTCATATTCATACGAATCATTCTGAATATTCTCAGCAAATTCTCCGTTTACGTATTTTTGAATAGTGGTGTTGTTTCCTTCGGCATCGTAATCATATATCGCTGTCATTTCTGTGCTGTTAAAGGCTGTTCCATTGATAACTACTTTTATCATCTGACCTTCGCTGTTATATTCCCTGACATATTCCTCATCGGGAACACCGTCCGTCTCATAGTCTTTGAAAGAATAGATTTCATTGCCGTTGCTGTCGTATTCAAGTATTGAAAAGACTTTTTCATTTCTGTATTCGGTTTCCTTTGTTTTTTTACCGTCAGAAAATTCAACTTCCCTGACTACTTTACCGAGTTTGTCTTTGCATGTTACATGGCTGCCCGATTCATCATATTCAGTTGTATATACCTGTTCAGGGTCAAATTCACTTCGTTCCGGAAATTTATGCTTGACAAGGATCAGAACGCCGTTTTCATCATATTCATTTATCGTGATCTCACCATTTTCATTTTTGGTTTCTTTTATCATGTTTTTGTTACTGTCATATTCATATTCTGTTACATAAGAAAAATTTTGGGCATTTTGTGTTTCAAATTTTTTGATCGGATTTCCGTCTTCGTTATATATTTCTTCTGAATACAAAGCATCTTCTTCGCAGGTGTAAGTTGCCTTTCTGAGAAGTTTACCCTCTTTGAGTACTGCAGGCTTTGTTGCAGGTGCTGTTTCGGATTTTGAAGCAGCTGTGTTATCAGACTGTTCTGAAACACCTGATTCAGTGTTAGTGCCTGACTCTGATGATGAGCCTGATTTTCCGCTGCAGGCTGTAAGCGAAAGTATCATGGATGATATACATAACAGTGTAATAATTTTTTTCATTTAGTTCTCCTTATCAGTCGAAATCATTTGTTTAGCAAGGTGTCACTCCAACTAATCATTCCGAATTATATCATTTCAGTACGTATTTGTCAAGAAAAAACTTGCTGCTGCTTCGTAAATTCAAAAAAACGGTATTGTAAAATATCTTTTGAATCACATTACAAAAATTCTTTCGATTAATATTGATAAAATATAACAACACAGAGGATATCCCCCGCCTCTGCAGGCGGCGGGTTCTATCTGACCAAACAGTCGGAGTACAATCTCCGACTGAGCGGGAACCGATTCTGCGAATCGCCTCTGCTTGTTAAAAGCAGAGCTTTGAATAAATATAGTATATTTATCCATGACTGACTATTTCATGAAAGTTCGCGTAAACTAAGGAACCGCCGTGTACCGAACGGTACGCACGGTAGTGTGAGAGGTCGGCTAATCAAATAATGGTTAGCCTCCTACTCGATTATGCTGTGAAGGAGAAGCATGTATTGAACAGGAATAGAAGATGATATCCGGCTTTTAAAATATGTTTCCACGCATACTTCACAGATTGGAAACAACAATTGACAGATATTATTAGTAAAAGTATAATTGTATTATAAGGAGAAAAAATACATGGAATTTTATGAATTATTGAACAGTTTGATAGATAAGCATGGAGTTCAGTCGTCGGATATTTGCAAAGGGGCAGGACTTCAGAGACCTTATATCAGTAAAATACGAAATGGTTTTTTTGTTCCTTCCGGGTATCAGACTATAATAAATATTGCAGATGCTATCGGACTAAATGAAGAAGAAAAAATCATGCTTTCAGAAAGGTATATAAAGGCCAAAGCACCTGACAGTTTGATAAATGTTCAGCTGGTATTTAACAATTTTTATAACCTGAAATATCCTGAAAATATTTCTGATATTTCAGCGGAAAATGTTAAACTTTCAAACGGTCAGTTTTTGAAAGGCCGAAACCAAATATATCAGGCAGTGAGTGCTGTCTGTTCCAAAACTGAAGAAAAATTAAAAATATTTATTACACCTTTCAATGATTGTCTGAAAAAACTATGTGAAGTAATATGCCGGAATACAAAAAAATCAGTTCAGATAGAATGGTGTACTATTACAGGAAATGCAAAAAATGATATGCCGACAAATATGCTCTCTTTTGCTAATATTCTGTCAGCACTGCTGATCCATACAGCTTCAGTAAAAAGTAAAACAGAATATATGGAGTTTGTCAGCAATACAAATCCGTTCCCTTTTTTCGTTATGAATGAGAATTCTGTTCTGATAGTAAATCAGGATGCAGACAAAGCAGTATATTTTGATAATAAAGATATTGTTCTGCAGTACAACAGCAGATATTCAGAATTTGAAAGAAAATCTTCACGGTATATAACAGGTTATGATGATGCTTTCTTATTTCTGCAGCAGGAAAACGATATCTGTATATCTGAAAAGGATGAATTATATATTATAAAAAAATATCCTTGTATTGTATCTGAGTTAAATCTGAGTATGTTATCAGAGTATGTTTCGGATGATTTAAGTAATTCATCCGAACTGGTGCATAAATATATAGAATTTCTTGGAAATTGCAAATGATATAATAAGGATGTAGGAAAAATGACATATAAGCATGTCGTAAATCCTACATCCTTATTTTTTATTTTTCGATAATATGATATACTTTACCATGGAGGTGTATCATATTGAAATACAAACAAAGAGTT
>JAZUJY010000238.1:0-6266 GCA_045643005.1 Oscillospiraceae bacterium
GCTCTGAGCAACGATAAGACTGTACTTTGATCCGGTAAATCAATATTGTGCGGTTCTTATCCGGTAAGCAGTGCGGTTTTAGTGCGGAAAAGGTGCGGTCGAAGTACCGTGCAGATGCGGTTCTTCACGCGGTATATACAACATTTTTACTATATATCAGAGTGAGATAAAAATCAACCTTTTAAATACTGTTAATATTCAGAGATACTGTGAACTTTGAAATTTTAAATTATTACAATTTCAACAGCCTGCAAAAACTGCGTTGGTACAAGTTTATCATACCAGCGCAGTTTTGTATTTTCCTATTAATTTTTATTTAAGCTGAAGCTTTACAGCCATGTCGTGGATAGCTTTCTGACGTTTGATAAATTTGTAAATTCCGAAGCCTGCAAGTCCTGCCAGAGCTGTAAGGATCAGGTGGAACCAGCCCTTTCGGATCAGAACCTTGAAGATGCTTGGGTTTACAAGAACGTTTGTAACTTCGATCTCAGAACTGTTTCCTGCATAGTCGATACCTACAACTTTTATTGACTGAGGCTCTTCCTTTGCAGCCACCTCGAAAGTATATGTGTATTCGTCAACACATTTTGTCTGTTCTTCGATATCGCTGCCGTTTAAGTAAACATGTATCTCCTTGAACATAAGGTCTACTGTTCTTATTCGGGCGGTGTAATAGTTCTTTGCTCTGTATGAGCCGTTTGTTTTCAGATCTACTGATGCAAGGTGAGGAGGAGTTGCGTAGATTCCGAATTTCAGTTCAGCATTTTGACCTTCCTCCTGGTTTGTATTTGCGTTTCCTGCTTCATCCTGTGAATACATCATGATGTAGTATGCAGCGTCATCCTTGAAGTTTTCTACTCCGAAGGTGTACTTGTAATCATACCATTTTCCGTCGCCGCCTGTAACATCAAGAGTGAAGCCTTCGTTTTCGTTCATGATATGGGAAATACCGTCTTTTGCGAAAACTACAACTGTTTTTTCAGGATCGAGTTTGTCAGGGTTTATTTCATGGATGACAACGTCTATAGGTTTTTTTACATATTTGTTTGCAATATTTTTGGTTGCATCATCGAACAGATATGTCGAGCCGAATCTGTTTACAGAGAAATCAAGTGTTTTCTTCATCGGATTTCCTGCTTTGTCATTTGCATTTACTTCAACATGATAAACGTCGTCAAATTCTCTTTTCTCTGCAAGATTGTCAAAGGATATTTCTACGCCGTTTGCTATATTTTTCTTTTTGCTTTTGATCTCTATGTTTTCGCCGCGCTGTGCACCATTAATTTTTACATCGACTGAGTCGAGGTCAAGGTATTTGTCTGTAAGTCTGACTGAAAAAGCGGATGAGCCTCTGTTTGCTGACTTATCCTTCAAACCTCTGAAGGAGATGAGCGGGGAGGTCTTGTCT
The DNA here is from genome assembly GCA_045643005.1 of Oscillospiraceae bacterium. Lineage (GTDB taxonomy): Bacteria > Bacillota > Clostridia > Oscillospirales > Ruminococcaceae > HUN007. The sequence continues at coordinate 1,409 of JAZUJY010000238.1, forward strand.
ATGGTGAACTCGGTTGTATATGTTTCAGCTGCAGGGTTTGAAGCCTTGTCTGTACCTGAAACGGACAGTGTGTATTCGCCCTCTTTTGTAAAGACCATCTGAGCTGTGTGAACATTTCCGTTATGTGTCCATGCCGAAAGCTTCGGAAGCTTGTCAGTTTTTCCGTTTAATGTTGCTGCAACCTTTATTCTGTTTTCATCAAAATTCTGTTCTACTACAGTTATAACAGCGGTTCTGCTGCCCATAAAATATCTTCCGTTTGCTGCTGTGTCACCGAAATCAACTGATATTTTCGGGGCTGTTCTGTCGATGATGAAGGATTCAGATTCGTACTTATCAGATTCGTTTTTACATCTGTCGTAGGAAACGGCAGAGTATTTGTATTCACCGTCATTTTCAAAGATGACCTTTGCTTCATAACGGGCATCGTTTGTTCCTTCTTTGCCTGAAACAAGTGAGAAGCTTCCAACCTGTGCTCCCGGTGCGTCTATATATGTGTCATCAGGATTGAAGTTGCGTTCCTTTATCTGAACTACCGCTGTTCTCGGAGCGTTGTAAATATTTATGTACTGTGAATCACAGTTTGAAGGCTGGAAGAAAGCTGTGAGTTCCGGCTTGTCCTTGTCGATGGAATACACAGCAGATTTGTTTAAGAGATGACCTGTGTTGTCAGTGAAGTTTACATCCATCTTTATTTCATTTGCATTGTTGTTTTCCGAAATACCTGCGAAAAGCTTTGTAGCGAGGTTTTTCTCAAAGTCTGCAAGTATCCATCCGCCGAAGACCTCTTTTCCGGTGAGCAGATCCTTGTATCCTATGTCGTTTTCCTCAAAATATCCGTCGGAACCGTTTAAGATATTCCATGAGATCTTGTTTATTCCTGAAAAAGAGTCTTCTGCTGAAATATTTACAGTGATGTCCTTGTTATAAAGCTTATTTCCCTTGGCATCTGTATATTCGCTTTCAGGAAGGTTGATCCTGATATCAGAATTTTCAAGGTGGCATTCTTCATTTTCTGAGATCATACCGTATACGCATGCTTCAGGACTGCTGTTTCCGACATGGTCAAATGCCTGTGCTGTAATGTATCCTTTGAAATTTTCAGGGATGCTGTCTATCTCGACGCTGTCTTTATCAAATTTTATTTTGTCGGTTTTGATGAGCGAACCGTCATTGCTGTATATTTTGTATTTTACATAATCAAGTCCTGAGCTGGCGTTCAGATCGACGGCCTTTATTGTAAGTTTGATCGTCTTCTGACTGAAATAATCATATATTTTAAGTCCGTCTGCTGATCCTTCCGTTTCACTGAATGTTAATGAGGTCGGTGAATCTGTATCGGAGGTTGTTATTGAAATTATTTTCGGATCTGTAATATCCTTGTAGACAGTTTCCTTTGCCTCAGCTTTGTTTCCGCAGTTATCTGTTCCTTCAAAGCAGAATGTGATCTTTCCGTCTTCCATTTCAGGTGTTCTTATTTTTATATACGAAGTATCAGAACGGTTGTTCCATGCAGAACCTGCTTTGTTTGAGAAAGTGAAGTCATCTGAGAAGCCGACAGTCTTCTGGTCCTTGTTTTCTATTGTGACAGATGAAAGATCCATACCTGAATCGGAATCCTTCCACCAGAACTCAACATCAACGTCTTCGCTGTACCATCTGCATTCTTCATTTTTTTCGTTTTTACTGATGTACGGAGTACTGAGTCCGGAAACCGGAGTGATAACAGGTGAAGGGGAAGGTTCAGGTTTATTGTTTTCGATCATCAGAAAGCCGGAACCTTCCGGATTTCGAACGGTTTTGGTTTCATGTTCATTGCCGGCGTTGTCAGTCATTATGATAGAGATATCACCGCTGACAGGGGAAGATTCAGCATTTATTTTATACTGCCATTTGTCATTTCCGATATTTTTTCCGGGATATGTTTTTTTACCGACTTTAAGTGAAGTTTCTTTCATTCCTGATGACGGAATATCGTCATGTACAGAAGCTTCGATAATGATGTCCTCATTTGAAAAAGTTCCGAAATCTCTTGAATTTTTACTCTTTACTGAAAGGATGTCATCAGCATAAGGCTTCTTGTTGTCAACATAAAAGATCTGAACGGCTTCTTCATTTTCACGGTCTGAACGGTCAGATGATTTAATTCTGAATTCAAATTTTCCTGTTTTGTTTTTCGGGACAGTGATCGATTCGTCTCCTATAAGAGTGATATCAACAGCGTTCGGATCATCTTTACTGTCGTATATATACAGCATTCCGCTGTAGCTGCTTACACCTTTTGCCTGATGAACCAGGTCATATTTTTTACCGTCTTCGCTGATATATGTTATCGTGACAGTATTAAGACCGGATACAGTTTCTTTGCATGATTTGTCATTGCATTTTTCGGAAAGGTGATCCTTGACATCGAAGGAAACTGACGGGTAGTCGCTGAACCATGTCTGATTTCCGTTAAGTGTTGTCTGCTTTGAATTGGTTGTTTTCTGGATCTTTGATGTTATTTCCGGTGCACATTTGTCGACAACAAACAAGGCTGATTCTGATCCTGAAACATGGTTTTCGCCTGTGTTGAAGCTGAAGGTCGCTTCATTTTTTGCATTGTCAGTTACTGTGACAGTGAATTTTTCAGCTCTTGCAGTATTCGGAACCTTGAAAACAAGGCTGCCGTTTTCAAGAGTGCCGTTGTATTTTTCTTTTGAATCTTCAAATGTCAGAACGCCGCCTTTTATTCCTGATGACATTTCTGCAGCATCGTTATAGATATCGTTCGGAACGGCTTTGATTATGATGCTGTCTGAATTTGTATCGCTTATGAAAACAGACATCTGACTGTCAATATCACGGATCTCATTTCCGCCGGAGATATTTGTTATTTCCGGATTCTGCTTGTCAAATTTCAGCGTGTACTGCTTTTCCTCTGATGTATTGTCAAATTCATCTGTGGCACTTATTGCGATCGTTTCAAAGTGGCTTGTGTTTTCGGGGGTGCTGAATGTGACGGTGTATTCATCGCCGTTCTGGGTGAATGAGTCAATGGTGTAGACTGTGTCTTCGCCTTGTGTGATTGACCAGCCGTCCTCGGTTTTATTGACTGTGGCTGCTCCGATTTTGAATGATGTGATGTCGGAGGAGAATGTCATGGTTTCGTTGGTGTATGGGTCAGGGTATTCAAGGATGAAGTCATGGGCGGTGAAGGTGAGGGATTGGGTGGTGTTGGTCCATGGGGTGGTTTCGGGGAAGGTGGAGATTATTGGGGCGTGACTGTCGTTGTAGATGTAGATGGGGGAGGATATAGAATTAGATAAGTTTGAATTAATAGAATCATCAATTACTCCTCGAATAATAGTTAAGTCTTCTATCCTTGGAAAAATATCAAAGATTTTTGTGTCTATTCTTGTATTTAGAATGTTTTTACTATTATCAATTGAATAAAAATCAGATAAAATATAAGAAGAATGGAATATTTCTTGTTGGTTTGATATATTATAAATTAACTCGTTATTTGTATAATAAGTATTATCATATTTTAATACTGAATTATTAGAGAGTATATCGTTTAAACTTTCTGATTTTTTATTGTTTGTAGAAATATTATTGTAATTTAATCTGCAATTTATGTAACTATCAAAATAAATTTTGATTATGTCATCAGATTCATCGACATTAGGATAAATATAGTTTTCTTTCATTAATTGTGAATCAGTTGTTTGAAAGGAGGATAATAAATATTTCGCAATACCATTTTCATTAAATAAATATTTTGTTGCTTCTATATAAGTTGCAGAGTTATCGAGTTTAACTTCATACTTTCCTTGTTTCAAAATGTTATCATTTTCCTCAGCTTTACAATAAATCGGAATGTTTATTACTTTATTAAATGTTTTTATTGTAACTTCACTTCCATCTATATTGGCTTCGTTATCTTCGTTTAAAAAAATTGAGATGTCAATTGATTTTTTGAAGTCATCATCTGCAAGGTAAACAGTATGATTATTGATTCTAATCTCTTTTATCCATAAATCATCATTTGGAGTAGATACTATACATTTTTTCCTGATATCAGAAAACTTTTGAGAACAGTTTTTACTTCCGTTGATCAGGATAGTACTGCCATCTTTTGTATCCGAAAAATTAATTGTGTTTTGAGATAAAGAAATGTGTTTTTGGAGTATTTCAGTATTGAGTGATATTTGATTTGATTTAACATCTATCTCCGGATCTTCAATGTCACATATCCATCCAAAGTTCATATCAAATGAAAGACTATAACCATTGTATATTTTATGTGCATAGAATTTATTGTTGTATTCAAATATGCCCCCTATTCTTAATTTACAAGTTTCTTCCGTATTAGTTTTATCTAAAATACTTATAAAATAAGAAGAATCATCTTTTTGAATCTGATTTGTAAAAACAGCAAGTTCGTCAAGGTATATATTAACATCAGTAATATAATCATCATCAGATACGGTTATTTTTTTCAAATCAAAATAGTAGTTTGTATTGTTAATTGAAAAAGAATGAATACATGAGTTATATGATTTTTCTCCGTCTTCTATACTTATTACGTTAAATACAGCTTGTTTGGAAGTGATTTTATCCTTGGTATTATTCTCGGACAGTTCCGAATCAAAAATAATTCTTGTGAGATTGTTTTCTATTTTATTCAAAGTATTACTGTCGTATTTTGAATTTGAATTATATATGAAGTTCAATCTGCAATTATTTTCATTTTCTATATATTTTAATGTCAGCTGATTCATATACGTTGTCCATTCCGTATCAATATCATCTGCAATAACCTTTGCAGATGAACTATATGATGATGAAGCAAATAAAAGTGCTGACACTAAGG
>JAZUJY010000239.1:0-3606 GCA_045643005.1 Oscillospiraceae bacterium
ACTGTTTCTTTGTTCACTTATATTTGCAGCCATTTCATTAGCGGTTTTCCACTGTTCCATCATTATGGTGTAGTAAACTTCCGTTCCCGCTTCTTTTTTTATGTTTTCATTGAATAGTCCGGATTTTACCGAAGTGTTTTCTTTTTTCATCACATCCTCCTAAAGTAGGTGTATGGTGGGTGGGGCCCACGCAGTGGGAGGCCCTACCCTGTTGTATGGTGGATTTTTGCTTTACTTTTCATCCACTACCTGGAATATTAAAAATTTCAAATAATATGATTCATCCGCTGCCCAGAGTATCGGATGGTCCGGGGACTGAGTTCTTTGTTCTATCTGTCTGAGCCTCTTATGAGCCGATTTTGCTGCTTCTTTAATAGTTTTGATAAACAGATCCTGTGTCATAAAGTGTGAACATGAACAGGTAGCAAAATATCCTTCATTTTCTACAAGTTTCAATCCCTGTATATTTATCTGTCTGTAACCGTTTATGGCATTTTTCGTTGCTTCCCGTGATTTGGTAAATGCCGGAGGATCCAGAATTACAACATCATATTTTTTTCCTTCGGATACCAGCACGGGCAATTCATCAAGAACATTTGCCACCCTGAATTTCACAATATTCTCCAAATGATTCATCCCGGCATTATTGTTAGCCTGGTTTATGGCAAATTCTGAAATATCCAGTCCTTCAACACTTTTTGCTCCGCCTATTCCTGCATTCAGGGCAAAGGTTCCCATATGAGTAAAGCAGTCCAGAACACTTCTTCCTTTGCAGATCCGCTGCATTGCAAGTCTGTTATATTTCTGATCCAAAAAGAAACCTGTCTTTTGTCCGTTAACCACGTCAACCATATAATGAACACCGTTCTCAACGATTTCTACATCAGTTTTAAACTTTTCTGAACCGATAGGACCTTTGTGAAGTGGCAGACCTTCTTTTTTTCTTTCCTGTGCATCGCTTCTTTCATAGACTCCCCGAATTTCATATCCATCCTCTGAAAGCAATTCTTTCAGATAATTGACCACTAATTCTTTATAGGGCAGTATTCCAAGAGCCAGAGCCTGTACCACCAGCAAATCATTATATTTATCTATTACCAGTCCGGGAAGAAAATCCGCTTCTCCGAATATTATTCTGCATGCGTTCAAATCTTTCTCGGAAAGAACGGTTTTTCTGTATTCCCAAGCAGCTTTTACTCTTGAATATATTAAGTCTTCATTAATCTCAACATTTTCTTTTCTGGTTAAAATTCTGATTCGTATTTTTGAATTCTGGTTTATGAATCCTTTTCCCAAAGGATAACCGTCAAAATCTCTGACTGAAACTACTTCCCCATTTTTAAATGTTCCTTCAATGGTATCTATTTCATTATCAAATATCCAAAGACCGCCCTGTTTAAGATATCTTCCCTCACCCTTTTTCAGGGTAACAATTGTATTATTCACCTTAACTCCTTTTTCATTCATATATCAAATCCACTGAATAAAAGCTGTTTTATCTTCACTGTTATAACCGGCATGTCTGTAGAAATTCAAAGTTTCTTCCTTTTTTGACCCTGTCAGAAGCATCATCTTATAGCAGTTCTCTTTTTCGGCAATTTCTTTTGCGTAATTCAGACATTTTGTTGCCAGTCCCTTACCTCTGTATGCTTCATCTGTTATTACATTTTCAATGAATGCGTAGGGTCTTTGATTATGAGTTAAATTTGTTATTATTACACATACACATGAAGAAACTATTTTTTCATCTTCAATATCTACTATTATGTGATGATCCGGATCGTTTATTATTTTTTTCCATTTTTCCTCTATTTCGGAAGTTTTTTTAGGAAAAGGATTATCGTGTAACTGCATATACAGTTCCATCAACCCATTAAAATCATTTTCATTAATCTCTCGTAACATTCTTTCTTCCTCGTATAACACCTGTTATTAAACTTTATTTTGTGTTTCACGTGAAACATATATACATTATCTTGTATTTCTGATGCTCGTCATCTATTCTACTGTGAACTCTGTCCATTCTATCTTGTTATATTGCATAACATCATCTGCAAATTTCATCCCCAGCTTTTTATAGAAAGGTACAGCATTTTCATTTGCTATCAGGTATACGGCAATATCCTTTTCACCTCCGGCTATATCATGAGCTCTTTTCATAAGCTGATTTCCGATTCCTTTTTTCTCATATTCCCTGTCTACCCCCAAATCGGTAACATATAACCAGTAACAAAAATCTGTCAGTCCGAAAAGCACACCGACTATTTTTTCATCTTCATTCCTTGCAACCAGACTTATTGAGACATTTTTAACCAGTTTTTCAATTCTCTCTTTAAATCTTTCCTTGGGATACTGGGATCCCAAATCGGTTCTTTTTAGAAATGAAATATATTCTTCAGCACTCAAACGTTCTTCTGTATATTTTATATTCATAAACACCTCATAATATTAGGTTCATTTTCTCTACATCATTTTACAACCTATATATTTTAATATAAATAAGAACTTGTAAAATATTATTAACTATCATTAACATTTTAAAATATGGTTAATCAACCAATTTGCCACACCTTCATCATCATTTGATGAAGTGATATAGTCTGCAATCTCTTTTACTTCTGTTATTGTATTATCAACAGCAACCCCAATACCACAAAAACGAAGCATATCCAGATCGTTTCTATCATCACCAAAGGAAACAATCTCATCCGGTGAAATGTTACAAATTTCTTTGAGTGCAGAAATAGCTTGGACTTTACCTGAATCTCCCGGTATAAAAGAATACCAGTTCTCTCCTCGATAACACTGAAGTTTACAATGATATTTAGAAACAATTTCCATTGCTATTTTTTCATCTGATAAACTGACTACAATCTTATTAGCTGCACAAGTAACAGGTTCCCTGTAATCATAATAAGTTGCTTTATACAACCTTTCCGACTCTTCAATATGTAAGCTGTTCCATAGAACCTCTTTACCACATGCGACAGTAACCTCTGCATCAGGTACTGCTCGAAGCAAATCCTTTATAATCTGATTAGTTTCTTCCACACTAAAACTACAACTGTATAGGCATTCTCCATTAGAATGAATAACAGTGCCATCTGTTGTAATTTCAAAATCAGGCTTCAATTGCTCTATATATCGCTCGGCTCCTATCCAAAATCTTGCAGTTGCTATTCCAAATTTTATTCCCCTATTTCTACATTGACGAATAACAGACAATGTGTCATCAGAAATCGTTCCATCTGATCTTAGAAGCGTATGGTCTAAATCAGTTAGTATCAATTTATACATGAAAATTCCCTCAGATCTGATAAGTTTGTTTAACAAATTTTCCCTATTATAAATGTTTCACATATCCGAATATAATAAATGTTTCACGAAAAAATACAAGCAATAGGATTTTTGTAAAATCATCCACACAAAATATTGTGGATGATTATAATTCCTGTCTTGATGTTTCACGTGAAACAAATACTTAAAAATATAATATAGATTCTTTAAAATAAACGGAATTTTAATCAGTATAACTCAACAAGATTATTTCTTATTGCAAATACTGCGGCCTGAGTACGATCATTAACGTCAATCTTTTTAAATAAA
>JAZUJY010000240.1:0-10736 GCA_045643005.1 Oscillospiraceae bacterium
ATATCAGCAGGAAATTCTGGACAAGCTTAATGCTGAACGTACAATCAGAAATCACAATAAAAACCTTGTCGTTGCGGCTACAGGTACAGGTAAAACCGTTATTTCTGCATTTGATTACAAGCGTTTCAGAAATGCAAACGGCGGACGTGCCAGACTTCTCTTTGTTGCCCATAGAAAAGAAATTCTGAAACAGAGTTTAAAGTGTTTCAGAGGAATTCTGCATGATGCAAATTTTGGTGAGCTTTTCTATGGCGGAGTTACTCCGAGCAGTTTTGATGCTCTTTTTATTTCAATAGATACTTTCAATTCACAGGAATTTGATAAAAAGACGACTCCCGATTTTTATGATTTTATTATCGTGGATGAGTTTCATCATGCTGCTGCACCAACATATCAGAAATTACTGGAATACTATAAGCCTAAAATACTTCTTGGTCTGACTGCTACTCCTGAACGTATGGACGGTAAGGACATTCTGACTTACTTTGATAACAGAATTGCGGCTGAAATCCGTCTCCCGGAAGCAATTGACCGAAAACTGCTCTGTCCTTTTCATTATTTCGGAATATCAGATGAAGTAGATTTGCAGAACGTGAAATGGACGCGTGGCGGATATGATAAAACTGCACTTTCCAACGTGTACACTGGAAATGATGTTCGTGTAATGCTGATTCTGAGACAGCTTAACAAATATGTGGCTGATATGGATAATGTCAAGGGAATTGGTTTCTGCGTATCTAAAGCTCATGCAGAGTATATGGCTCAGCGTTTCAATGACAGCAATATACCGTCAATTGCATTGACTTCTGAAAGCACTAACGACGAAAGAAATACAGCTCAGACACGTCTTGTAAATGGCGAAATCAAGTTTATTTTCACAGTTGACCTGTATAATGAAGGTGTGGATATTCCCGAAATAAATACGGTTATGTTTTTGCGACCGACAGAATCACTTACAGTATTTTTACAACAGTTAGGACGTGGTCTCAGACTTAGTGAAGGCAAGGATTGTCTGACTGTTCTTGATTTTATCGGACAGGCTCACAGAAAATATAATTTTGAATCCAAGTTTTCAGTGCTTATCGGAAACACCAAGAAAAGCGTGAAAGAGGAAATTGAGCAAGGATTTCCGCTTATGCCGAAGGGCTGTTATATCAAGCTTGAAAAACAGGCTCAGAGCTATATTCTTGATAATATTCGTCAGACTGTCGGCAGTAGAAATGCTATTGTAAGACGTCTGGAAACATTTGCAGAAGATACGGGAAAAGAGCTTAATCTTAACAATTTCCTTGATTATTACAATCTTGAAATCAGTTCGATTTATGCAACAAAATACAGCTTCGCAAGACTTTGTGTAATGGCTGGAGTTAAGGAAGATTTCAGCGAACCACTTGAAGAAATAATTTCTAAGGCTTTGCCACGTTTATCATACATTGACTCACACAGACTGATTGAATTTGTAGCTGACTATCTCACGAAAATAAAGGAATACAGCATTGATGATTTCAGTGAAATACAGATTAAAATGTGGCAGATGCTACAGTTTACAATATGGCAGAAATCATGGGAGGACTGTGGCTTTACAGACCTTCTTGACGGATTCAGACAGCTTGCAGATTCTCCTGTTATGATGAATGAGATACTGGAACTGCTTTACTATAAATACGATAAAATCGACTTTATTGATGAACCAGTTGACGTTCCTTTTGAATGTCCGCTTGATGTTCACTGCAGCTACACAAGAGACCAGATTCTTGTGGCACTTGACTTTATGAAACCGAATACTCTGCGTGAAGGTGTAAAATATCTGGAGGACAAGAAAACAGATCTGCTGTTTGTAACACTCAATAAGGCCGATAAAGAATACTCGCCAACAACAATGTACAATGATTATTCTATCAATGAAACGCTGTTCCACTGGCAGAGTCAGAGCACTACAACTCCTCAGAGCAAGACAGGTCAGCGTTATATGAATCACAATAAACAAGGCAGTAACGTTATGATATTTGTACGTGAATATAAGAACGGGAAACTTGGTGCATCACCTTATACATTCCTCGGACTTGCTGATTTTGTAAGCAGCGAAGGCTCTAAGCCGATGAATGTTGTATGGAAACTGAGAAAGCCGATTCCTGCTAAATACCTCAAAAAGACAAGTCAGATGGCGGTTGTTTGATATGACACGATTAAGCAAGCCAGACTTCAAATCTGCAATAAAGGACATAGAAAGCGTATATCTGCTTGAAGTGAGAAATAATAGAGTATATCTGCTCGGTGATATGGAATACGGCGGAGAAAGCCAGACTACACGTCTTGAATGGATGGACCTTGAAATTGACAAATCACAAGCCATCAGACACGCAGTATGTAACAGCAGAAATTCTGGTGGAAATATCACGATTGAGGAATACTTCGAACATCAGACCGACGAAATATTGAATGACTTTTTATCATATGACACAACTTGTTATATCTGCTGTAATGATGATGAAATGCAGGATATTTGCAGAGAATTCGATAACACGAAAATTTTAACATGACAAGCGGAGAAAAACTACAATGAATATATTTAATATAACAGGCGATGATTTTTTCAAAGCACTTACAGGAAAATATCAAAAAGTATTTGCTGACTGCCTTGAAATAATCTATAACTCTTATCGCACAGAATTATCTTACGGAATAGATAAAGAATCGTTAGTCATTCAGATTTCTGATTATTTTGAAAAAAATGCAGACACATCCGTTCAGTTTGATGACGATGATGAAATTTTAAATGACTCACGCTCAAAAGCATCCGCTTTTTTAAGAAAACTCAGAGGTTACGGCTGGATTGAAAATGAATTCGGCTCTGACGGCAGAGAAAAAATAATTATGCCTGATTATTCAGTTACTATGATACAGGCTATGATATCCGTATCAGAAGTTAAAGAAATGGAATATCAAAGCGAAATTTCTGCTATATTTTCTATGCTTACAAATGAAAAACTGAACGACAGACCATATCCGCAGATTATAAAACCAGTATACGACAGAACTCTTGCGTTATTTACTGAATTGAAAAAACTGAATACAAGCATCAGAAAATATATTGAGGGATTAACAACAGGACTTTCACCGGAAGAAATAATGGAACATTTCTTTGCCTATAATGATAATATCGGTTCAAAATCATATCATCGAATGAAAACAAATGATAATGTTTCAAAATTCCGCAATACTATTGTCAGCCGATTAAACGAAATGCTGAATGATAAAGAAATGCTTGAACGTATTGTTCTCGGATATCAGAATATTGAAAACTGTAACGATAAAAATGAAGCATATGATTGTGTAATCGGAATAATCAATGATATTATCAGTCATTTCAATTCTTATGATGAGATTGAAAAAGAAATTGAAAGCAAGCACCATAAATACATAAGAAGTGCTGTAAGCAGGGCAAAGCTTGCATTTCTGAATACAAATAATATCGAAGGAAAAATTACAACTGTTATAAGAAGTCTTTCTCAGCTTTTCGATGATGAAAATTCAGGCAGCATGTATGAAGATATACCTGCGGATTATTGCAGAATTTTTAATATTTTTCCCCAGAGTTTTCTGAGTGGTGAATCACTTTATACTGCACCAATATCAAAAAAAATAGGTGAAGTTGAAGAAATATTCAGTATTAATTCTGTTGATGAAACAGAACTTGCTAAAAGGCGAAAGGCATTAAAGGAAAAGAACGAAAGACGTTTTTCACGAAAAAATATAAATTCTTATGTAATGACTTTACTGAAGGACAAAGAGTATTTTTGGGGTTCTGAAATAGAGGTTCATTCCAGACGTGATATGGTCAGACTTGTATTTATATGTTTTTACGGCAGAGACAAAAAATCTGATTACATCATTATTCCGAAAGAAAATATAATCTCAAAAGAGGGATTTTCTTTTAAGGATTTTGAGATAAAAAGGAGAGTGAAATAAATATGGATATAACAGGAGTATTCTCATTGAATGGTGCTGCAAAAGAAAAATTCAGAGTGAATGCAAACAAGCTGCTTAATGAATGTTTTATACTGAAATCATGTGAAGATACAAAAAGCTGTTATTACTACATTCTGAAAGAGAAAGACAATTTCCGTATTTATTTCGATTTTCTCGGCTATGAATTGAATATAAACGAAGATTTGGGTGTGATTGCACTTAATAATACTTACGAAAACGGAAGAATACGTCTGCGTCTTATCGACAGTATAATACTGCTTTTTATCAGACTGATTTATATTGAAGAAAGGCAGAAACTTTCACAGACTGAACAGATTATTACAACAGTTGAAGAAATATACGAAAGATACAGAGGCTTGAAAAATGAAAGGCTGAATAAACGTGATATGAAGGATTGTCTCAGACTCCTGAAAAAATACCATATTATTCATAATCTTGATTATGATTTATCAAATCCTGAAACAAGAATTATTATTTATCCTTCGGTTACACTTGCATTTGACAGTTCGGAATTGAATGCAGTTTATGAATCGGCAAAGCAAAAGCTTGATACTTATATGAATGGTGGTGTGGCTCTGAACAATGCAGGCGAAGAAGATACTGACGAGACTTAAACTTATAAACTGGCATTATTTCAGCAATGAAACAATTGATTTTAAGAATATCAATCTCTTTTCCGGCGAAAATGGTGCAGGAAAATCAACCATACTTGATGCAATACAGCTTGTGCTGACGACCAATACAAGAAGATTTAATCTTGCAGCCAATGCTGACAGCAGCAGAACTCTGAAAAGCTATGTCAGAGGAAAAACAGGTGAAGAAGGTAATGAGTATCTCAGAAAAAAAGCTGTTATTTCCTATATTGCCATAGAAGTTTATGAAGAAACAAAACAGCGTTACTTTGTTATCGGTGCAAAGTTTGATTCTCCTGATGCTGAAAGCAGTGTAAAAACCAAATGGTTTTGTGAAGAATGCAGACTTGAAAATCTCTCATTCCTGATTGATAACAAACCGGCAAGAGACGATCAGTTTAAAAACAACGGAAAGAAAATTTCATTCATTCCACAAAACAACATGGCGCAGGACAGGTTCAAACGCAGACTTGGAAATTTACAGGATAATTTCTTTGATCTTATTTCAAAATCTATTGCATTCAAACCAATGAAGGATGTAAAAAGTTTTGTATCGCAATTTATATTACCTGAAAAACAAATTGAAATTGATGTTCTGCGTGAAAATATCCATAGTCTGAAAGAAATGCAGTCTGTTGTCGAAGAAATCAGAAAACAGCTTAAAAGCCTTGAAGAAATACAGTCGCTTTACAATGAAATACAGCGAATAAATGAACAGATTACGGTTACGGATATTCTTGTAAAATTAGCAGATCTTTATGATAAAAAAGAAATGCTGTCTGATAAGAATATTGCATTAAAAACAGCTGAAATTCAGCTTTCAGCATATCAGACGGAAAACGAAAGACTTACACAAGAAATAAACAGTCTGAATGAAAAATATACTGATGTTCTTTCATCACTGAAAACAGGTGAAACGGCTTTACTCATAAATACGATTAAGTCTGAACTCAGTAATAAAGATAAGGATAGAGATACATTCTCTAAGCAGGTAAAAAATCTGAAAATTCAGATTGAACGAATGAAAACTGCACAGAAGCATCTTTTACAGCTTTTCAAAACTGAAAGTCCGGATTTCGATTTACTTGCAGGAACAGATATATCAACCGAAGATAAAAACGCAGTCATTATCAAGGCAGAAGATATTTTTTCAAAAGCCGGACGTGAAACTAATGACAAAATATACTCTCTCAGAATTGAGATTGATAAACTGAAAGCTGATTTAATTCAGCTTGAACAGGAAATAAAAAGTTTACAGGAAAATAAAATTACTTATCCTCAGAATACTACTCTTTTACAATCTGAAATTCAAAAAGAATTTAATGCAAGAGGTATCATTTCCGATGTGCGGATATTTGCTGATTTACTTGAAATATCCGATAATAACTGGCAGAATGCTGTTGAAGGATATCTGAATACTCAGCGATTCAATATCATCGTTGAACCTCAGTATTATGATATTGCGGCTGAAGTTTATGACAGATGCAGAAAAGATATACATACTGCTGCACTTGTAAATACAGCAAAATTAAAAACAGATTATATTATATCAGAAAAAAGTCTTGCGAGTGTTATAAAGAGTGATGATCGTTATGCAATGGCATATGTGAATTATCTGCTTGGAAAAGTTGTAATGTGTGAAAACGTACATGATTTGAAAAATCATGATACAGCAATCACACAAAGCTGTATGCTTTACAAAGGACATACTTTAAGAAAAATAAATCCTAAAGTTTATGAAATCCCATATATAGGAAAATTTGCGCTTGCCAGACAGCTTGAGATTAAACAGCGTGAACATGAAGAAAAGTCAGCTAAAAAACGTGAACTTGAGACAAGCAGACAGAAATATGATATAGCTTTTTCAGCTTTAAACAACTGTAACTTTGAAATAATAAAATCGGTTCTTTCTGCTCCTTCGGATTTAAAGAAAATTACTGATGAAATCAGCAAACTGAAAGCAGAATTACATGAAGCTGAAAATGACTTCAACTATATTCAGCTGCAAATGGAAGCCGAAGAACTTAAAAGAAAACTTGATTCTGCACATAATAATCAGCAGAAAATCAGTCAGAATATTGGTTCAGCTGATACTGAAATTAAGCAAATCAAACAAACTTTAATTTCTCTTGAAAATAATATCGCTGAATCAGAGAAAAATCTTAATGAAATAACGGATAAAAATGCATCTGCACTTGCTGAAGCTGAAAGACGTTTTGCTGAACATAAGAAATCAAAATCATTCTCAACAATATTTGAAAACTGCGACAGAAGAAAGAAGCAGTCCGAATCACAAAAAAGTGAAAAGCTGGTAATTCTCATATCAAAACAGCAAAGCTATAAAGACGGTGAATTGGGTACAGGTCTTGATAAGATGTCTGAATACGCTAAAGAATACAATAATCTTTCCAGAAATGATTTAATCCGATATGAAGAAAAACTGCGTGAAATGAAGGATAACTGCGAAACTGAATTCAGAGAAAGTTTTCTTGCTAAAATGCGTGAAAATATAGAGAATGCAGAATCGCTTTTCAAAGATCTCAACAGAACGCTGAAACCGATTTATTATGGCAATGATTCATATCGCTTTGATTATTCTCCTGCAAAAAACAGAAAGCGTCTTTATGATATGATAACATCGGAATTCAATCTGGGTGGTTTTAATCTGCTCTCTGAACAATTTGATGCTGAATATCATGATGAAATGGAAGAGCTTTTCTCAAAGCTTACTGAATCAGGTGAAAATGGTGAAGAAGTAATTGCTGAATATACTGATTACCGCAGTTATCTTGATTATGATATAGAAATTATTTCAAGAGACGGCAAAACTCAAAAATTCTCTAAAATATATCGTGAAAAAAGCGGTGGAGAAACTCAGACTCCGTACTATGTAGCGATTGCGGCTTCTTTCACTCAACTCTACAGCATAGGCGAATCCATAAGAGTAATTATGCTTGATGAAGCATTTGATAAAATGGATGAGGAAAGAATCAAACAGATGCTTGAATTCTTTAAATCACAGGATTTTCAGGTTATTCTTGCTGCACCAACTTCAAGACTTGAACTTATCGGCGAGCAATCCGATAATATAATAATGATTTATACAGACGGAAGTCATAACAGCTTTACAGAGGTTACTTCATATGATGAATTATGAAAAAGAGATTCTGAATACTTTGATTGATAAATATGAGAAAAGTAAAAGCTTTACAGGTAAAAACAAAGTGTCTCAGAATTTCTCGATAAAACTTGAAAAGAAATTTCCTGAGTATGCCGATGATGCTGAATTTGAAATTCCTAATCAGATAAATGAAGCTGTTCAGAATCTGCTTGATAAATGCTTTGTATCAGTAACAAAAAAGAAAAACGGAGTTACAGACAGCGTATCTCTCAATACTGAAAAAACAGATACAATATACATATTCCTGAAAAGAAAACCCAAAACCGAAACAAATCAGGATTTATTGAACGTTCTCGGCAAGTACAGTTCGGAAAACGATATTCTTTCAAAATACTGTACTGAACAAACTGAAAGAATAAATACGAATAAAAAGGTTCAGTTTTTTGATGGAGATTTATCAGAATTTGAAAACATATTAAAAGCTGTTTCGGAAATCATAAAAGTACAGGAAGAAACTTATATCAGAGATTTTTCAATAAGAGTATTTGGTGATTCCAAGCTTTTTGAAACAATTAAAAACAAAGTAGTAAGACTGTTGTTTCAGTATGGAAATTTTCCGCGGGAAGAAACAATTCTTGAAGAACTGAATGTAATAAAAAATCCCGGACATGTTTTCTTTAAAGGATGCGGAATTATTACAATAGGAAATCAGACTATAGACCTTTCACAACTGAAAAGTGATATTGCTGTTTCCTCTCTTTTGCTTGATGATGTGAATGAAATAAAAATCACAGGAAAAAGGCTTGTTACAATAGAGAATCTTACTACATTTAACAAATTTAATGAGAATGATGCATTTGTAGTGTATCTGGGCGGTTTTCATAATTCACACCGTAGAAATTTCATTAAGAGAATCTATGAATTCAATCCTGAAATTGAATATTTCCATTATGGTGATATTGATGCAGGAGGATTTTATATCCTTTGGCATTTGCGTGAAAAGACAGGAATTAACTTTATTCCATATAATATGAACGCTGATACACTAAGAAAATACAGTGCATATACGAAAAAACTAACTGAGAATGACAGAAAACGTCTTGAAAATTTGATAAATACAGAATTTTCAGAAACTATCAGATATATGCTTGAAAATGATTGCAAGCTTGAACAGGAATCAATGGATTAATTATAAGGAGAAAACCATGGACAATTTCAATTTCTACAGCCCGACTGAATTTGTATTCGGCAAGGGACGTGAATCAGAGTGCGGAAAGTATGTAAAGAAAAACGGCGAATTTGTGAAGCTTACTAAGGAAGATGCAGCAGAGATTTATAGAATCGCTCTGAATGCTGAGATATAATTCCATTTATAAAACTAAAATTTTGAGGAGTATAAAAATGGGAAAAAGAAAATCATTTCCACAAAATATGCCATCATTTGATATGATGATTAATCCAACTTTACAAGCTATAAAGGAATTAGGTGGTTCTGCAAACATTAACGAAATTTATAACAAAGTAATTGAAATTATGCAGTTACCAGACGATATAATAGAAATACCACATTCAGATAAATCAAGTCAATCAGAGATTGAATACAGATTAGCATGGTCAAGAACATATTTAAGTAAATATGGTGTTATTACAAATACATCAAGAGGTGTATGGGTAACAAATTCCGAATACAAAGACAAAATAAGTATTGACGTTGATAAATGTGTAGCTACTGTAAGGAGTACGTTTGCCAAAAAATCAAATGAAAATAATTTAGATGATGATGATTTAGAGAATGATGGTATTGAAATTCCAGAAGAGATAAAATCGTGGCGTGAAAAAGTTCATGAAATATTGTTAAAAATGAATCCATATGCATTTGAAAGATTATCTATGCTGTTATTAAGAGAAAGCGGATTTACCGATGTTGAGGTTACAAAAAAATCAAATGATGGTGGAACAGATGGATTTGGAACATTAAAAATTAATGGTATGTTCAGCTTTAAGGTTGCATTCCAGCGAGCTTGTGCTGAAAGGAAATAACTCAACCTATGACAGTCTGCCTTCAAAGTATAAATTTGAGAATATGGCGTTCACCAAGCTGAAATCCGTATTTTATCAGCAGACAGGACATTCTTTTGAAGAATCTGACTATGAATCCTTCGGACTGATTGATGAAAAGGGCAATCTGACAAATGCAGGTGCATTGCTTGCTGACGAATCGCCGATAAGACACTCACGCCTGTTCTGTACACGCTGGAACGGACTTGACAAGGCTGACGGAGTAGTTGATGCAGTTGACGATGCTGAAATCTCAGGAAGCATTATCATACTTCTGCAGGAGGGACTTGCTTTTGTGAAGCGTCATTCTCACAAGATGTGGCAGAAGACTGCTGACGGCAGACTGGAGATGCCGGACTACCCAGAGAGAGCTGTACTTGAAGGAATTGTCAATGCGATTATTCACCGAAACTACAACGAAGTCGGCTCAGAGGTTCATATTGATATTTTCGACGACAGACTTGAAAAATACTCTCCGGGCGGAATGTTTGACGGCACAAAGGTTCAGGACAGAGATCTGATGAATGTACCGTCCAGACGAAGAAATCCTGTTATTGCTGATGTTTTCAATCGTCTGAAATACATGGACCGACGTGGAAGCGGTTTTAAGAAGATTCTTTCAGCATATAGATTACTCCCGAATTTCTCAGAAGATAAACTTCCCGTTTTCACGTCTGAATATGACTGCTTCTTCCTTACCATGCAGAATCTGAATTATGGTATGGCGGAGGATGCTGATGGTGAACAGGAGGTTACCAAAGAAATTACCAAAGAAAATACCAAAGAAATTACCAAAGAAAAATTAACTGATATTCAAAAACTAATTATAAAACAGATAGAAGAGAATCCAAGAGTTACAGCAGGAGAAATAGCTTTGCTTCTTAATATAAAACCAGATGCAGTAAACTATCAGATTAAAAAGCTAAAGAAAATAG
>JAZUJY010000241.1:0-3145 GCA_045643005.1 Oscillospiraceae bacterium
TAATAAACATTAAGTTAATTTGCTGTTTAATAGCTCTTTAAGGAGGTATATTATGTCGTTTAAAGAAAAATTTTCTTATCTGGATTATGAAGCAGCCATGCAGTATGTCGCTGAAAGCGAGGATATTTATAAAATTATTCTTGAAACTTATGTCACTGACCAGCGTATTGATATTCTTAATAAAGCCTTTGAAGAAAAAGACTGGGATCGTTACCGTATTGAGGCTCATGGTGTAAAATCAACTTCAAAGACTATCGGTGCAAATGATATGTCTGAAGAAGCTAAAAAGATGGAGTTTGCGGTAAAGGAGGATAATATTCCTCTCATTTTGGAAAATCATAATAATTTTATTAAAGATTATAAAGCTCTTGTGGACAAAATTATGTATGATTTGAAAAGTCTATAATCATAAAGAATTATATGATTAAGTAAATGTAGATAGGAGATATTAGGATTATGTTTTGCGGTAACTGTGGAAAAGAACTGCCGGATGGTTCAACTGTTTGTCAATATTGCGGATATTTGATTGAAAATAAGAAGGATATCGAAAAAGATACCTCTGATGTTAAAGCCCCTGTGGATTCTTCGGTTAATGAGCCTGTTACAACAACCGGCTTAGGAGATTCTGCTTCTGAAGAAAATACGTCAACGGAAACTCCCAAAAAGAAGTCTAATCTTATAATATTGATTGGTGCTGCAGTTGCATTAATAACAATCATTGCGGTAATTATAGGTGTTTCAATATCATCAGGTAGAACTATTAATCTTAATGATTATCTTAAGTTTAAGACAACCGGTTATGATGGATATGGTTCTCTTAAATATGCCATTGACTGGGATTCAATTGAAGAAGAATATGGTTCAAAACTAAAATATACAAGTGAAGCAGAAAAGAAATTTGGTTCTCTTTTATCATTAACGAATCCTATTGAGATTATTAAAGAGTATGTGGATCTTGATCTGGATAATAAGAAAGATTTATGTAACGGAGACGTAGTAAAGTATACCTGGGACATTGATGATACTGTATATAAGTTCGTAAAATGTAATTTGAAGTATAAAGACGATGAAATAGAGGTAAATGATTTCAGTGAAGTTAAAACTTTTGATGCATTCAAATCTCTTGATGTTGAATTCAATGGAACGGCGCCTGATGGAGAAATGAGTTATACTTATAATGGATCTGAATTTAGTTCAAGATATTTTTCCTGCGATAAGAAGAGAAATTTAAGCAATGGAGATGTTGTTACATTCACTATAGATATAAGTGAAGAAGACTGTCTTGAAGTTTATGGCAAAGTCCCTGCAGAATATGGTAAGAAGTATATAGTATCAGGCTTGAGAGAACTTGAACAATGGGATCCGTTTGATTGTCTTACTGTTTCATTTAGCGGATATGACAGCTATGGTGAAGTAAACCTCGTGACGTCTGAAAATATACCTGTTTCAGATGGTAGATTTATTTTTTCTGATACAAATGATTTGAAAAATGGCCGTTTAACTAATGGTGATATAATTTATGTAGATTATATATCTGATAATTGGTTTTTAGATGTTGATGAACTTGCATATACAGAGGGATTAACCCTTACAAGGACAAAGGCACCCTTTATTGTTTCGGGCCTTAATGAATCCGGTAAATTTAATCCTTTTGATTATGTTACTGTAAGCTTTGACGGACAGGAACCTATCGGAAAAGCAATAATTTCATTGAAAGAGGATTTACCTGATTTTTGGTCATCTCTTAATGTTACATTTGAGGCATCTTCTAATAATCTTAATAATGGTGATACATTAAAGGTTTCTTTCATAACCACTAATGGAAATGATATCATTTCAAGATGCCATATGTATGATGTAAATCCTACTGCTCTTGAAAAAGAATATACTGTCAGCGGATTAAGAAAATGTGCAAAGACGGCTGCTGAAATTCTTTCCTGTGATTTAAGTACACTGATTTTAAAATCCAACGGTACATTTTCGACTAAGAGCTGGAATGATCCTTCGAGCTTTAAGGGTATAGAGCCTTATGGTTACATTTTCCTTACAGGTAACGAAAATACAAAATACAGAAATATTTTATATTTGCTTTATAACATTACTGTAAAAAATGATAAAGTTGATTTTAATTACTTTTATTATACAGCTTTTTACAATGTTGCCATAAGTGATGATGGATCCGGTGCTTATTCATATACTGATTTTTCAGGATGTTCAAATACTTATAAATATAATAATTTATATTATTATGGATTCGAAGACATTAACACGATTTATCAATATATTATAGAACAGAATAGCAAATATGAGATGCAGTCAAAATCTTTTGATGGCAGCCTTATAAAAAGAAAAAATCTGGACAATAATTATGTAAAAATGGGAAAGCATTTCTACAAAGAAGGAAAGTTGAAATTGTCTGAAGAAGTAACAGACCATCTTGAAGCAAATTATGATAGCGCTTTGAACTGGTATAAAGTTGAAATACCTGAAAAAGGCATGTATTCATTTAATTTCATATGCGAAGATCTGCCTTCTTACAGCAGTTACAATAGTTACTTTGACGCTGGATTATATTCTTCTATGAATAAAGAAAATAAGATAACACAAAAGTATATATATGGTGGTAATGCAGAGAATACTCTGTATATAGGTGAGTTGGATGAAGGAGTTTATTATTTCGAGGTTGAATCTGCAAATAATTATCTGAATTCTGAATTTACAATCAAGGTAAGTGTAGAATGATTAAATCAGCTTTTTAAAAGAAAGGTTTGAAAAGAATATAAGAAAAGAACACTCCGAATTGAAAAATTCGGAGTGTTTTTAGTTATTTCTTATTACCTATTGCTTCCACATCATATGGTGTACTTTGATATACATAGTAGTTCAGCCAGTTGCTGTACATTGTATTACAGTGGGCACGCCATGAAAGAACAGGGGTTTCTTCAGGGTTATTATTTGGATAATAGTGTAGAGGCAAATCAATGTCGAGTCCCTTTGCCACATCACGTTTATATTCTTCATCAAGTGTTACTCGGTCATATTCGAGATGACCGAACACAAAGAACTGGCGACCTTCGTCAGCCATAACAATACAAACACCGGCTTCGGGAGAATCTGCGAGTACAGTAAGGTTAGGGTTATTATA